>CANQUZ010000032.1 GCA_947627165.1 uncultured Roseburia sp. | reverse complement strand
TCTTCTTTTTTTGGGACAGGAACTGAATTTAAGCCGTTGGATGAAACTTGCGGACAACGTGACCGGAAGTGGAGAGAGCCTGAGCGGTTTTTTGTTTTATTTGTTTGGGGAGTAGGCATTGATTTCTAATCAATGGCAAGATACGCATTTGTACCACAAATGCTGCGGTGTCGGCACCGCCTTGTTAGGGGAATCCCCTAATACCCCAGAGATAACGTCCCAGAGACGGGGAAATGAAAAACTTGCGGACAACGTGACCGGAAGTGGAAAGGGACAGCAACCATAAGATTATCGTTTATAAATACTGGGAAATAGGGAATACTTGCATTTGGTTGGCGCATATGCTATAATGGCGTCAGCTAAGAAAGAGGTTGTATCCAAGTGATGCACAAAATGAAAACCCGAGGAGTAGCCGCTCCTCGGGTTTTCTTCTCATTTTACGGTTGAGCATCCGTTAGGCTAATTGTCGCTGATGTCTCCGTCTAACCATTTGCAGATATAGTAGCTGGCTACACCTGCCATAACGGAAACCAAGAAAGAGATTATCAAATCCAAGCGATGCACCCCCTTTCTGTTGCCAGATTGGGTGCGACAACGCTGTTAATTATAGCACAGTGGAAGGAATGCGACAATAAGCCATTTGTGTAAGAAACAACAAGTAAAAATAATATTTTCACTTATCAAGAATTTTTTAGAAGATGTTTGGCAGGAACATCTTCTTTTTTTGTGGGAACTGGACTTAAGCTGCCGGATGAAACTTGCGGACAACGTGACCGGAAGTGGTTTTAAAATTTTCCTAAAAGAAACAAAATTGCAAAAAACGTTTCCTTTATTCCGTCGAAAAAGGCGTTAGTTTTCTTCATAATAAGAAGCGGAGGTGAAATCAGATGGGAAAGAATAATTTTACAGTTCTTTCAGACCAGCAGATGGAATGGATGAAAAAGGTAATGCGGCAAATGATAAAGCTGACCGGTTATTACAGCATTACAAAATTTCCAATGGAAGATGCAGATTTCGATCATATCATTGACACTTTTTCAAACTATACCAAAAAGTCCAGAAGCAATGAGATGATTATCCGATGTTCTAATGTCTTAGCAGAGTATTTGGATGAGCTTGCAAAACCACAGAAGAGCTGCGAGAAATTGGACGCAGGGCAGTTCCAGCAGGTAGAAGCGTTTGCAGAAGAGCAGTTTTCGGTTTTAGGGAAATGGAATCAGAGCATCAGGGATACGGAAAATCTTCGGAGTGCAGAGGAAGAACTTATGCGTTGTAAAGAAAAGTATCCGGATCATTTCCTGTTGGATGGGTTATCTCAAATATTCCATAACTATCTGGACTTCTGCCTGAAAGAAAACAGGGGGGAGCAGTTCTTAAAGCAGAAGGAAAATAGGATGGAAGAAATCACGGACAGGCTGGAGCAGGGCATACAGGATTTGTTCGAGAGCAGCCGTTACAAAGAGTATCTGCAGGTAATGTCAAGGTTCCATAATTACAGTTTTAAAAACACGTTGCTCATTGCCATGCAGAAGCCGGAAGCATCGCTTGTCGCAAGTTATACTTCGTGGAAAAATAAGTTTGGCAGGCAGGTAAGAAAAGGAGAAAAAGGCATCCATATCATTGCCCCGTCTCCGTATAAGGTCAAAGTGGAGACACCGAAGATGGATCCTGATACCCAGAATCCTATCATGGATGAAAACGGTGTCCCTGTCAAAGAGGAAAGGGAAATAACCCGTACAGCATTTAAGGTGGTATCCGTTTTTGATGTGTCGCAGACTGAAGGAAAGGATCTGCCCACTATCGTAAATGAACTGAATGGGGAGGTGGAGCACTATGCCGATTTTTTTAAGGCTGCGGAACTTACGGCACCTGTTCCGGTAATCTTTAAAAAGATAGAAAGGGGTAAAGGGTACTACTCCTTGACGGAGAAGCACATTGTTATCAACGAGGGCATGAGCGAATTGCAGAACCTTAAAACACTGATACATGAAACAGCCCATGCGAAGCTGCATGACATTGATTTAAGTGCCCCCGGAGAGAAACTGGAGGATAGACAAGACAGCCGTACAGGCGGAAAGCGTCGCCTACGCAGTATGCCAGCATTATGGACTTGACACGTCGGACTATTCTTTCGGCTATATTGCCGGATGGAGCAGCGGAAAAGAACTTACGGAACTGAAAGCATCCCTTGAAACCATACGAAACACAGCCTCTGAGATTATAAATGGAATTGATACCAGGATTGCGGAAATGAAAAAGGAAAGGGGACAGGACACAGTGCAGGAAGCACCGGCGCAAGAGGGTTATTTTGAAGCAAAAAGAAAATATGCAAAAGCCAGGTAACAGGCTCTGCGGTTAGGAACCAGATAAAAAATGAAAAGAAAAATTCACAGGAATTTCCGTATCACAGAAGAACAGATGATCCATCTGGAAAAGCAGAGTGAAGTATACAATGGAAACCAATCGAAGTATATACGCAGACTGATTGACGAGGATATGGGGAAAGAGCACAGAGTATATACGAAAGAAGAGTTTCAGGCAAGAAAAGAGCTTGTCTATGAGATCAACCGGATTGGAAATAACATCAATCAAATTGTAAAAAATGCAAACATGAAATTTTATTCAGAGTATGAAAAGAAAAAATTATTTGCCATGATGAAAAAATTATTGGAGATGCTGGAAGAACAGGAGGAAAGAAAATGAAACAAATGGAAGAGTTCATCAATGAATTAAAAGAAGCGCAGGATTTAGAGCAGATGGTGGAAGTGGAAAATAAAATTGCCGGATATCTTGGGACAGGGTTTCTGAGGGGAGAGTTTCATTATCCCTATCTCCTGCAGATTAAAGAAGAGGTGGACAGGATAGAAACGGAGCATAAGGAAAAATTCCAGGAGAAAGCGGCAGAGCAGAAGAGACACGTCTCCCACGCACGATAGGTTATGGCACTTCTTCATATGGTAGATCCGCCAATTCATCCGGGAGGAGGAAAGCGCGGTACATACGCACATTTAAAAAGAGCGATTGATTATATTTTAAAACCGGAAAAAACAGCAGGCGGATTATATACAGGAAGCCTTGGGTGCAGTTGTGGAAATGCTTTAAATGAAATGATAGAAACAAAGCGTCAATATGGAAAAGAGCCGCAGCTGGGAACAAAGGAATATGAACATGACAGGCTGGCATACCATTTTGTATTTTCCTGGTCCCCGGAAGAACAATTATCGGCGGAAACGGCTCTGGAAATTACCAGAAAATTTTGTGAAGAGTTATTGCAGGATTATGAAGTGGTTTACAGTGCGCATACGGACAAAGAGCATATGCACACACATATCATATTTAACAGCGTGAATTATAAGAACGGGTACAAATACCGTTATGAGAAAAACGACTGGGAAAAAACATTACAGCCGCTATTGGACCGATTGTGCAAAGAAATGGGGCTGCATACGCTTGAAGACGATACGGGAAAAACCTTAAAAGAATATGCCCAGGAACGCTGCCAAAGAAAACCAGGCGTCAACCGATTAGAGGGAAAAAAACGGAGGGCTCATTACGCTTACCGGAATGAAAAAAAAGAAGAGTATTCTTTGTCTGATCATATACGGGAAGACCTTGATATGCTCATCCGGGAATCGGAAAATTTTTTCGACTTTGAAAAACGGCTGAAGGAATTGGGGTATGAAATAAAGTATGGAAAAAGTGAGATATATGGGGAGTATATGGGGGTTAAAACCCGTGAAATGAAAAGATTCCGCAGGACACAGACGCTGGGGGCTGATTATACGCTTGCCATGATAAAAAGCCGTATTGCGGCTTATCACAATCCGCTGCCATCCAGAGAACAGGAAGGAGAAATGCTTCTTTTCCCAAGGCTGCGTTTTCGCTGCAGGATTTACTGTCGCACAGATAATTCCTATCTGAGAAAGCAGTATGCGAGGTTATATCGTCTTGGCATTATAATGCCACATGAAAAACGCCTTTCATACAGAGAAACAAGGGAACGCTTAAAAAAATTAAGGCAGGTGGAATTTCAAATCAATATGATTGCGGAAAAAGGCTATCAGTCAGAAAAAGATATCGATCCGGATATATGGGCTTTAGAAGGTAAAATAAACGAGTTAAAGTCGCAGCTGCGCGGGTTACGGATGGAGAGCAAACCCTACAGAGATATGACCGCAGTCTATCAGGAAATAGAAAACCTGCAGGGTGACTTTTTGCTCTGGCAGGAGGGGGATGAGCGATTTCGGGAAGGGGCGGAAAAATATGAGAAATTAAAAGACCAGGCATCCTTATTTCCTCATTCCAAAGAGGCACTGGCGGAATATTTAGAGCAGCATGACAGGAAGGTGCGGGATAAGAGAAAAGAACTTTGGGAAGAAAAGAAGAGGTATGGAACTTTAAAACTATTAAAGGAAGAATACCGGGATGTCATGGAAACCTATACTCCGTTGGATGAAAATAGGATGGAACTGATGGAAAGAAATGAATATGGTGCAGATTCAGATTTAAGAGGAAAGAAAAAGGGTAAGGAGAGATAATTCATGAAAAAGACAGAAGGAATGGAAGGGATTCTTCAATTAAAAGAATTAAGACATCCACAATGGGAAGGAAAGATGAAGCGTGCGGCAGAGCAGGCGCGCATGGAGAATGGGGAAGAATGGGCAGAGGCACAGGAAACCTTAGAAAATCTCATATTAAGCCTGGGAGGGATACGCGAGGATGTGTTTGAGTATCTTATGATTCCACGATTTCAAAGCACGGAGGCAGTCATGTCTATTGGCAGGCTGTTGTGCTATGCAGCTCCGGTGGAATGGATTGCATTGGCAGTAAAGGCATTAGAGCGGACAGCGGGAAGTATGTATGTCAATGAAATTACAGAATGTTATCAGGCAGGGCTTTCGGTGGAAGAGGTCGAAGGCTTTCTTAAGGGTTCACAGACAGTATTTGAAATGTGCCAGTATAGACGGCTAGGTTTTACAGACAGAAAACGGGCAGACAGCACAGCCGGAAGTCGAGAGATGGAAACGGCGGACAAGCTGACCGGAAGTGAGGACAAACCGAAGGAAAATACAAAATACGGAGATTTAACGGAAGTGATTACTGCCGCAGTGATAAAAGCGATGAGACAATCTGGCCAAATTCCGGGTCAGATTAATGAGGATGTGGCGGACAGCGTGACCGGAAGTGGAGAGCTAGAAACGGCGGACAGCATGACCGGAAGTGGAGGGCTAGAAGAAGAGGACAGCGTGACCGGAAGTGAGGAAGCATTTTTCCCAGAAGAAATCCCGGAGTTTCCGGACGGCAGTGAACTGTCCGATCACCGTATTTTGGTAAAAGAACTGACAGAGGCAGAAAAGGAAGAGGGGAAGCGGATTTCTTTTTTCCAGATTTTGTTAAGCCGCCACATGAAAAAGGCTTTTTTAAAACTAGAACCGGAAGATCAGGTCAACAAGTTGTTTGAGATTATGATGGAAAAGAAATATAAGAAAAAGAAAGTTCTTGCGGTACGGCGGCTGATGAAAGGGGGAATGTCAAATGGATTTCTTTTTTCCCTTTTAGAAAAAGATTTTTCTGAAGAAGAGCTAGAGGAATTGTGTGAAACACTGTTGGAAGAAGATATGGGAGCAGAAAAAGACACATGGGAGGATTTTGAACAGAAATGGGAGGAAGAGGTATGACAGGCGGATCGGATGCTGCAATGCAGCTCATTTATCTGGAAGTAGAGGGAATTAAACTTGCTTACCATTTAACGAAGGACGCAGTGAAATTGATGTGGATGCTGGCAAAATTTATCTTATGCTCTGTGAAAGATGCGCCTTATAAAAAAACGTATGGAAAAACCAACTTAAAGAATTTAATCGCGAGGGCAGGCGGACGCCCTCTGGTTCCGGTTTGCTTGGATAAGGAAACGTGGAAGGATTTGGAGAAAGAACTGAAAAGACATGGCGTACTTTATCAGGCATTTCAGCCATTGAAGTGCGGAAAACGAAATTCGGTAGAAATCCTTATTATGGAAAAAGACATTGCCATGGTACAGGAGCTGCTCTCCCGGTACAAGGAAACACGGGTGAAAGAGGACGTAAGGAACGGTATGTCAGAGGAGCAGTCGGAACAGAATTTTAATGAGAACAACCGGACGGAGAGTATGGAAGAGTTTGCAGATCATGTAGGGGCCACTGCACCGGAAGAGGTGTTTGAGGCAGAAATGAAGGAACGGTTTGGGGAGGACTATGAAAACAATATCATCCAGTTTGAGAAATCCAGGGAGAAATATGTCCCAAAGCATAAATCCGCAGACGGGAATGACGACAGGCTGGATCGTCTTGCGGATATTATCGTATTTCAAGACCGGGCAGAAAACCTTTATCAGAATGCCGATGTGGAAATGCAGGTCGTATATGACGAAAAAGCCGGAAAAAGCCAGATTCTGGACGAGACAGAAACCCATGTGAAAGTTGTGGATAGGGGAAGGGGAACTCCTGATGGGCCAGGCGAATGGAAAGTTTTGTGCATACCAAAGAAAAATATCCTGCCGCCGTTAAATCAGGAACCGGATAAGGGAGGTCTTAGGAAAGTTATGTTGAAGGGAAATGAAGATATTGTTGTAGAAGACCCAGCAGGAAAAAGGGGACCGAAAATTATAAAAGCAGAAGAACTGAATTATCAGAGGGAGTGGAATCAGAAGTCCCTGGTTGCAGAGGGGAAAAGCTATCGGGCTTTAGAGACAGAAAAAGAGTTTGATATTGAGATTGCCAAAACCTTGATCTATGAAGAAAACGAGCGGTCAGTTAAGACAAGGGTTCCAGGAACTTACGAGGATCATGTCAGATTTTTGTGGCTGGAAAAGAAAGATCTGCTGGATGCCTATGACGGGACATTCCTGCTGGCATCCTTAAACACAGAAAAAGAGTATCGTCTTTATTCTGAAGATGACAAGGTGGCGGAAACCATAAAGGGAAAGGAACTTAAAAGACATTACCATTCGATGGGTAAAGATTTGAGACAGAGTGCAGTGCCCCTGATAGGGGGAAAAGGAAAGGGGAGAAGTTTATAATGCGGCCAAAGAAAAAAGGGTATTCGCCCATATTGCTTATATTTGGCGCCGCCGTTTTCATGGTGGCTGCCTATTACTGCGCTGCCGGCATGGGAGCGGGAGAGACGGTCTTTACATGGTGGGAACGGATGCAGACAGTATTAGAATATCCCTTTGAATGGTATTGGAATGCTTACACTGTGAGGACAGAAGCGGTGTTTTTGCTGATTTATATACTGTTAGCATTGATGTATGTAACCAGTAGGAAAAATTACCTTCCGGGGAAAGAAATGGGAAGTGCAGAGTATGCCAATGTAAAAAAAGTAAACAGGAGGCTTGCAGATTTGAGCCGGGATCCTGCAGATCCGGAAAATATAGTTGTGCCCCAAAAGAGTTTCCTATGGAAAATAAAAAGGAATGTGCCGGAAAAGAAACGGAGGAAAAAATAAGATATGAGCAGTATAGCTTCGCGGAAAGTGAAAATTGTCAATACCAGAAACAGGATATTGTCGCAGAATATACAAATGACATTAAATACCAGGCATACGGATTTGAATAACAATATTTTAGTGATTGGGGGAAGCGGTGCCGGAAAAACATACCGTTTTGTGAAGCCCCAGTTAATGCAGATGTCAAGTTCTTTCATTGTCACAGATCCGAAGGGGGAATTGTACCGCGACACCTCCGGTTTCCTGAAAAAGAACGGCTATGATGTAAAGGTCTTAAACTTGTTAGATGAGCGTGAAATGCTCAAATCATCTCAGTTTAATCCGTTCCGTTATATCCAAAATGAGGTGGATGTCTTAAAGCTGATCACAAACCTGATCGCCAATACCACGCCGAAAGGCTCCAACACCAATGATCCGTTCTGGGAAAAGGCGGAAGGGATGCTGTTGCAGGCACTGTTTTATTATGTCTGGCTGGAGGGGGTTCCGGAAAACATCTGGGAGTGCAAGACAGAGTCAGGAGACGATGACCGGGAAGAAATCCTTTCACGCATCCATAACCCCAATGAAAAAAAGGTACATAATGTCAGGGCAGTCATGGAGCTTTTAAAATTTGCAGAATTTAAAGAGGATCCCAAAACGGGGGCTAAGATGGATTCTACATTGGATGTCATGATGAAAGATTTAGAATATGAGAATCCGAATCACAAAGCAGTATTAAACTATAACAAAGTCATGCGCGGGGCTGCGGATACAGTGCGCTCCATCATTATTTCCGCCAATGCGAGGCTTGCCCCGGTACAATCGGAAGCAATCCTCAGCATTTTAGACGACGATGAGATGGACATCCCTTTAGTAGGGACAAGAAAAACAGTTATTTACTGTGTCATTCCGGATAATGACACTACCTACAATTTCCTGATTGGGATCCTTTACAACATGATGTTCCAGAGGCTGTATTATGAGGCCGATTTTGTGCACGGCGGATCGCTCCCGGTACACGTGACATTCCTGCTAGATGAGTTTGATAATGTGGCGCTTCCGGAAAATTTCTTATCGCTGCTTTCCACCATGCGGAGCAGGAATATCAGCTCTGTCATTATTCTGCAGGATTTAAGCCAGATTAAAACCAGATATAAGGATGGGGAGCATGAAAAGATACTGGCAAACTGCGATACCTGGGTGTATTTAGGCGGAAATGGACCGGGCACGCAGAAAGAATTGAGCGAACTTATGGGAAAGGCGACCATCGATAAGAGGACGAACGGAGAGACTCTTGGAAAGCAGGGCAGCTCATCCAGAAATTATGATGTGGTAGGAAGGGAGCTGATGTTTCCGGATGAGCTGCGGAAGTTGGAAAGCAGGGTATGTATTCTCTTTATACGCGGGTTTGACGCAATTTTGGACAGGAAAATCGAGTCAAGAGAACATCCCCTCTGGGATCAGATGTGTGAAGCGGCAAAAGAAGAGCTGTTTGACGCCAGAATCGAACGGTTAAGAAAAAGAACCATAAAAAAGGGAGGGAAGCAGGCAGTGATGGCGGATGAAGCGGAAGTGGTGCGTTTAGAGCTTCTGGAAAAGCGGGAGAGACAGCAGTATTCAGAAGAGGCACGGGTTGCGGAACTTATGGGAAAAGAACCTCCGAAGGCGCCGGAGAAACATATTTTTCATATTGATATGCAGGAACTGGATATGTTGGTAAGAAAATTAGAAGAAGAACCGGAAGAACCTATGATCTTAGATGCCGGACTACTTAAGCGGACAAGGGAAGAGTTGGAAAACCAGATGAAAAGAGAGGAGGAAGAGAGGGAAAAGGCTGCGCAAAACCGGGTGGATGTGAGGGAATTTCAAACGCCGGAAGAAGCGGTTGCCTATGCAAAGCTGTCAAAAGCAGGCTTTCACAAACCGCAGATAAAATGCATCCTGCAGCTGCTTTCGGGAAAAAAGAAAAACATCCGCATCGAGGAAATATTGGGGACGTTTGATCCGGAAATGGACATGGAAACGGTGGAGACGATGGTTCGCCTCATGTGCCCCTGACTTTTCCTAAAAGAAACAAAAAAGCAGAAAGTTTTTCCAATAGGATAATGAAAAAACAAAAATGATTATCTAAGATAAGAAAGAAACAAAACGCAGGCAGTGCAGAAATGGAGGAAAAATGAAAAAAGAAATGACTGCAGAAAAATCAAAGATAGGAAAAATAAAAACAGCCCTTGCCATGGCTTGCAGCTGGGCAATGATAGCGGGAGGAAGGGTGGCAGTGTTTGCCGGAACAAAAACAAGCACAGGCATTCCACAGATTGACAATGCCTTTATTTCGATGAAGGCGCTTTTCATGGGCATCATAGCGTCAGGAGGGCTCATTATTCTTACGAAAGGGATCGCCGATACAGCGCAGGCATACCAACAGGCGGATTCCCATGGGATATATGATGGAACGAAAGAAATTGCCGCCGGCGCCATTATGGCTTCTATCTCGCTTGTATTAGGTTTATTGGGGCTAGGTTAAGGGAGAAAACATATGTTAGATAAAGCGGTGGAAGGATGGGGACTGCTCGTATTAGAGATGTTAAGGTTTTGCATGGACATCTACAACAGCCTTCTTGGAATGGCGGTGGGAATGTTGGGACAGGATCCGGCCACATGGAACCGCAGTGGCTGGAACTTTATCAAGGAAGTCAATACGGTATTCCTGGGCATTGGGGGAACCCTGGTTGTAATCTTTTTTCTCATGGGGTTTTGTGCGGACAGTGTAGATATCAAGCAGGATTTCCGGATTGAGAACATTCTCCGGATGTTCCTAAAACTTTCCCTGGCGGAATTTTTTGTCATGAACTCTTTGAAAATCGTGCGGCAGCTGTTTGCCCTGTCTACGGGGATCATAGGAAAAATCAGTGCGGCAGATCTGTCGTTCCAATATGCTATACCGGAAAAAGTAAGCTCCATTTTAAGTAAACCGTTGGAAAACGGATTTGAAGGAGCTTTCGGCATCGGCGGGATGATTGTCTTGCTTATCACTGCTATTATTTTCCTGCTTGTAATGGGCGGATGCGGGCTGATGATTCTCTTTGAGGCATTCCAGAGGTTTTTAAAAATACTGATGATCGTGCCATATGGGACGTTGGCAAATAGCACGATTGCAGGAAACCATATGCTGACAAGAACGGCGGAATCCTTTTGGAAATATATGCTTTGCACCATTTTAGAAGCGGTCACTATGTATATGGCAGTTGCGCTGAGTGCAGCGGTGATATCCAGCGGGATCCTAAACCTGGTGGCTGGAAAGGCTGGGTTTACTTATATTCTGAGCTGGATGATTGAAGGTATGTTTACCGCCTTTTTAATGCTTGGTATGGTAAAGGGATCTGAAACGCTGACGCAAAGGGCTCTTGGGCTTTAAGGAGGATGTTATGTTATCAATCAATATCAATCAGGATGTAGAGCAGTACCAGGAAACGGTGGCGGCCGGAATGAACGCAAAACAGACGATAGCGGTAGCCGCAGCCATGGCAGCGGTGGCAATGGTGGTTTGCATTGCCCATTTTGTTTTTGGAATACCGTTTGAAACTGCCATTTACATAGGGATACCGGTCTGCATTCCCATTATGCTCCCGGCACTGGGGAAACAGTATGGTCTGACCGTTATGGAGCGCGTCAGGGGAAGCAATAAGAGAAAGCAAGTGGTGGCTTTTGCCGCCACTCGTTCTGTCTGCAGGACGGCGGAATCCTATGGGACAGAGAGAAAAAAGATGAAAACGGAAAAAAACCGGTTTCATTTCATTGGAAAAAGTCAGAGAGGACGGCACATGGATGAAAAGAAAAAGAGAAGACCATCCGGGAAAAAAGGTCCGGAGAAAAGATCGGTTCCGCAGGATGAAAAATAAGCAGGAGCCTGTATATAAGACTCCTGTATTTTTGTTATCAAACCTTGGGGTTGCCAGAATCTCGGAAAGCGGAATATTCGAGGGGGACCATTGTTTTACGAAAATATATTCCATGGAGGATATGGCAGAAGGTTTGGCTGAGCGGATGCGGGAACAGATAAGGACGCAGGGAACGGAGTGGGAAATGGCGCAGGGCGGCTATCTGGGCGGCAGATATCTATTGATCAGGAAGGAAGCGGCAGATATGCAGGAAGCCATGGAGAAGTTTTCGGAAATAGAGCGGGAACTGGGGGTGCAGGGATTTTCTGCGGAACAGAGGCTGGAAAAGTATTGTGGGTATATGTCTGAACTTCTGGGAAAAGCATACCGGGCGGACAGCTACCTTTTAGAAACGCCTGTGTGGAAAGAGGCGGCAGTCATTGGAAACTTAAAATCAATGGAGGGAGTGATTGCTGCCGGGGAAAAGCATTTTGCTGTGATGGCGGTTCGGAGGTTTCCCGGAAAGCTGCAGGAAGGAATCCTTAAAGAGCTGGAAGGGGAAGCGTATGTGGCAGCGTCATATCTTTCTGTATGGACAGCTGCAGATGAAAGGGTACGTGAGGCAATGGAAGAAGAGTATCTTGGAGTGGATGGGATCCTGCCGAGGATGAAAAGAAAGGCACCGCTGCTATACCATATTTTAAAAGCGGAAGAGGGCAGTCCGGAGGACACGGGAAGTTTTATGGGAATGGGCGCATATTTTCTGTTATATGCAGAAACAGACGAAGAGCTGCGCCGGAACATATCTGATTTTTCCAAGAAATCAGGGGAAAGTGGGATATGGATGGAAAAAGTCCCACTGGCAGAGCTGAAAAAGGCAAAAGAAACGACGGAAACTTTCGCAATGTTCGGCCTCATGGGCTGCAGCCGGAAACGGTATGGGAATTTCCTTCCGGCGGAGGAGGCTGTAAAACTGTTCTTAGCGGAACGGCCGAAGGCAGAGGCTGAAGACCTGGGATATGACGTAGAGGAGATGCGCACCCTGTTTTTCGGCGGAGATTTAAAAGGAGGGGCGTAAATGAACGGAAAGAAAATGCAAAGCAGGAAACCCGGCATATCGAAGCGGCAGATTTTTATGTCACTGAAGAATCCGGATAAAGTAAGATACAGCCATCCCAAAAGCACACAGGAAGAAATTGAGATATGGAGGGTGGCGCCGAATGGAATTTTCCAGATTGGGAAAGAAAAATGGTCCAAAAGTTATTATTTGATGGATGTAAATTATACGACTCAGGTATACGATGAGCAGCTGGCGTTTTTCTATGACTGGTGCAAGACGATTAACTCCTTTGACGTTTCTGTGAAACTGACCATATTCAATGAGAACAGAAACATGGAAGAAATCCGCCAGAAAATCCTTTACCGATATAAGAATGATGAATACGACTGGATCCGTGAAGCCTACAATGACATTATAGAAAGCAAGATTGTTGAGGGAAGGAAAGGGATCCGTCAGGAGAAGTTTTTCACGATTACGGTAGAGAGGCAGGATTACGAAGCGGCAAGGGCATACCTGTCTTCCCTGGAGGGAAGTTTCATCAGCAATTTTGCAGCCCTCTCCGCAGCCTTAATCCCTATGAATGCAGACGAACGTTTCCGGGTGTTACACGCCTTTTACCATATTGGGCATGAGGCGGAATGTGATTTTCAAATCGAAAGGGAAATCATGAAAGCACGCAGTTTTAGGGATGAGCTTGCACCTTCAATGATGGATTTTGACAGAGAAATAGACCGGTTCTATATGGATGGCAAAGCGTGTTCGATGCTCTATTTGGATCCGTCCTCTTACCCCACTTCATTGTCAGATACGTTCTTAAAAGAACTCACCGGACTGCCTGTATGTTCCATATTTTCCATTGATTATGAACCAATCCCCCAGGATGTCGCGCTGAAAACATTGGAGGACAAGCTGATGGGGGTAGAAAATACAATCGCAAAACAGCAGGAAAAGAGAAATAAAAGAGGGGCGTTTTCCAGTGACATTTCTTATAAAGTGCGGCGGGAGAAGAAAGAACTGGAACGTATGCTTGACGAGCTGAGGGAGAATGACCAGAAAATGTTGTGGGTCAGCCTCACAGCAGGCATCATTGCGGACAATGATGATAAATTGGACGAAGCGCTTACCGCAGTCAATCATGTTGCAGAAAAGGCGTCCTGCAGTATGGTTCCCTACTATATGAGGCAGAGGGAGGCACTTGCCACGGCACTTCCGGCAGGCGGAAGGTATGTGGATATGATGCGCGCCCTGTTTACTTCTTCCGCTGCAGCATTCATTCCGTTCAACGTGGTAGAAATGCAGATGATGGAAAATCCCCTGTACTATGGGATCAACCAGGTATCCAAAGAACCAATCTGGGCCAATAGGAAACAGCTTTTAAATGGGAATGGGTTCGTGTTTGGAATCCCAGGCGGAGGAAAAAGTTTTACTGGGTGCAAAATGGAAGCGGGAGGGGTTTTTTTAAATACCGAGGATGACATTATTTTCGTAGATCCGACAATGGAGTATTTTGATGTGGCGGAAGCCTATGGGGGAGCCATCATCAACCTTGCCACTTATGCAGAGCAGTATCTGAATCCTCTGGAAGTGGACCTGACGCTCCTCGATCTGGATAATAACTCAGGACAAATCAGGGAAAAGTGCGGCTTCATGTTAGGGATCTGCGAACAGGCAATGAATGGAGGCATTAAGCCGGAGTATAAATCCATCATTGATCGGTCTGTGCGCAGAATGTATGAGCAGATTGCAATGCTGCCGATGGAAGAAAGGCGGCAGCCTATCATGAGTGACTTTATCCGGATTTTAGAGGAATGCAGGGAAGAGGAAGCGAGGAAAATCAAGCTGGTGCTTGAAATATTTGTAGAGGGCTCCTTGAATATTTTTAACCATCAGACCAACATCGATGTAGAGAACAGGGTCATTGTTTACGGAATGCGGGACTTATCGGAGGATTTGGCAGGAATGGCAATGCTTGTCATGCTAGAGAACATTAAACAGAGAATTATTAAAAATGCAAAATCGGGACGCGCAACCTGGCTATACGTGGATGAACTCCATGTGCTTCTTAGGATGCCTTTTTCCAGGGACTATTTGATCGCTCTTTGGAAAGAGGTAAGGAAATTGGGAGGCTTATGTACAGGAATCACCCAAAATGTGGTCGAGGTTTTGAAAGACCCAATGACCTCCACCCTGATTTCCAATAGTGAATACACTATTTTATTGAAGCAGTCTGCCCCGGATGCGGCGGCACTCGGCAGGGCGTTGGGCGACATCAGTGAAGCGCAGATTAAATATACGGCCAATGCAGAGCCGGGAACCGGGCTGATACGTTTTGGAAATACCATTATCCCATTCAATAACAAAATAGCAAAAGACAATCCGGTTTATGACGTCTATAATACAAACCTTCATGAAAAGACGGCAAAAAAACAGGCTGAAGCAGGCATCTTATGAAACTTGGACATAGCAACCAAAAAGAAAAATTACGTATCGTGCGTCCTGAGTTCAAGGTAACAGGGGCCTCTTTTGGAGGGTACGGCGGCCGGTATCATGTGGAACAAAAAAGAAAGGTTGTTTTAGAAAAGGCAGGACAGAGGCAGAACGGTGTAGAGGAGAATGATGTAGTGACTGTTCCTCAAAAAAACAGCGCACAAGGCATCCCCAGAAGAGATGAAAAGCACTTGAATAACAGCATCCGGAAAGACCCAGTCCAGGAGGCGGATGAGGACAGCTTAAAAGGGTATGGAAAAACAGTCGGCGCAGTAAGAGATGGAAAACGGAACCCTGATAGGGCTGTCAAACCGCCAGCTGTCCCAGGAGTGACTGTTCCTCAAAAAAACAGCGCACAAGGCATCCTCGGAGGGGATGAAAAGCACTGGAACAACAGCATCCGGAAAGACCCAGTCCAGGAGGCGGATGAGGACAGCTTAAAAGGGTATGGAAAAACAGTCGGCGCAGT
>CANQUZ010000031.1 GCA_947627165.1 uncultured Roseburia sp. | reverse complement strand
CCGCTCTTGATATTTTTTAATTTTGTTCTTACAAACGCTGCGCCTTTACCTGGTTTCACGTGCTGGAATTCGATAATCTGATAGATATTACCCTCTAATTCAATGGTAATACCATTTCTGAAATCTCCTGCTGAAATCATTCAAACTTCCTCCTTAACATACATCGGGCTGTAAACTCCCTGATTGGTCTATTGTATAATAAATACAGACGCTTTTCAAGACCTTTTTACCTAATCCGGCATATTTGCACGATTTTTGCCATTTTAGGGAACACTAAAAGAAGCTCCATTTCCCTTTCCAGGTTCTTGTATTTCGTACTTTTTTCCTATATAATATTGCTAAGCAGCACAAAAAAATAACGCATAGGAGGTCATCCGCACTTTTGCGGATACGTCTAAGAAAGGAGTTTTTATGGTAAAATGCAATAATCTATACGATAATCAGAATTTAAAACAGATTGCCGCCGCGGGAAATGTCAAAGTTTTTGAGTATCAGCGCGATTTAAGCGTTACGCCGGAAACGGCCGTTACCGCTTATTACTCCTCGGAAATGAATCTCAGGAAACGTCAGGTACTTATTGAATTGAATGGAACCCCCTGGACCCTGCAGGCGGGAGCTATGCAGTGGATGGCCGGCGATGTCAAGATGGGATCCGGCATCAAAGGCGTCGGTGATTTTTTGGGAAAAGCCATTACTTCTAAAGTTACCAAAGAGAGCGTTTCGAAACCTGAATACACCGGAACCGGCCTTTTGATGTTAGAGCCTACTTATAAACACATTCTGCTTGTGGATGTCGGGGAATGGGGAAGCATTGTTTTGGAAGACGGCCTCTTTTTAGCCTGCGAATCTTCTCTTCAGCAGAAAGTGGCGGCACGAAGCAATCTTTCCTCTGCCGCTTTAGGAGGAGAGGGGCTCTTTAACTTAAGCCTTACCGGAAACGGGCTTCTCGTTTTGGAATGTCCGGTTCCAAAAGAAGAATTGATAACATTTGAACTAGACAATGATGAAGTAAAAATTGATGGAAACATGGCAATCGCATGGAGTCATTCTCTGCAGTTTACAGTAGAGCGCTCTTCTAAGAGCCTGCTTGGCTCTGCAGTCTCCGGGGAAGGACTTGTTAATGTATTCCGTGGAAGCGGAAAGATTTTGATGGCTCCATTGAAGTTTTAAGGATACCGTTTATGAAATAGCAGAAAATTCCCTCCAGAAGGCTTTCCCGCCTCCATGGAGAGAATTTTCTGCTTTCTCCTGCTGTTTTGATGATTTCTGTTCTATCGATTCTCTATCTCATGTATCATATCGATTCTTTCCTGATGCCTGCCGCCTGAAAATTCCGCCTCCAAGTATGCTTTCACAATATCTTTTGCTAATTCCAGCCCTACGATTCTGGCTCCAAAAGCAATGATGTTGGCGTCGTTATGCTCCTTCGTCAATCTTGCGGTTGCACAATCGGAGCAAACTGCCGCCCTTACTCCCTTTACTTTGTTGGCCGCAATGGAGATTCCCACTCCCGTCCCGCATATTAAGACGCCGCAGTCAGCCTCTTTTGCCGCTACTGCACGTCCTACCTGCTCCCCAAATTCCGGATAATTGCAGCTCTCATGGCCGTCTGTGCCGAAATTAATCACTTCATGGCCTAACTCCTTTAAATATTCCATAATGGCAAATTTCATTTCTGTCGCTGCATGATCATTTCCAATGGCAATTTTCATCTCTTTTTCTAACTCCTATTTTTCTTGCTTTTTTTGCTGCGCAAATAAAAGAACAACACGATTTTCTCCAGGTACCTTTTGAACACAATCTGGATTTCCTCTTTCGGATGGATAGGTTTGACCAATATGGTACGGATCCCTGCCAGATTCGCCCCGTAAATATCCGTAAATATCTGATCTCCCACAAAAATAGTATTGCTTTCGTCGGTGCCCATCTCCCGCATCGCTCTCCGATAGCCGCCCGCTTTGGGCTTGCCCGCTTTGTGGATGTAGGAAACCGCTACCGCGTCATGGAACATCTTCACCCTGGGCTCCTTATTGTTCGACAGCAGCATACAGGAAAAGCCGATGTTCCTCAACCGCTGAAAAAAGGCAACGGCCTTTTCATCCGCCGGGGCGCCATGGGGAACTAATGTGTTGTCTATGTCAAAAATAACGCCGCGGTATCCCTCCCGGTAAAGGCGTTCAAAATCAATGCTATAAGCGGATTCTGCATATTCTCCCGGATAAAATCTTTTTAACATCCCGTCCCCCTCATTCTCCAGATCTCTTCACGGCTACCATTCTATCACCTCTGCCTTTTTTGTGCAAGCCGCCCTAACGAAAAAAAAGAGGATGTATCCCTACATCCCCCTGCCGTGCGGTACCTCTATCCGGGCATTGTCCTCAAACCCCTCTGCCCGCTTTAGCGATCCATCATCTTTTCCAGTTCGCTCATAAACGTATTCACGTCCTTGAACTCGCGGTAAACAGAAGCAAACCTCACATAAGCAACCGCCTCTAAATCCTTTAGTTTGTCCATGACCATCTCGCCGATGACGCTGCTGGGAATCTCGCTCTCTTCCAGGTTGAATATCCCCGTCTCCACCTCATCTACCAGCTGATTGATCTGATTGGCGGAAACCGGCCGCTTATAGCAGGCGCGCAGCACGCCGGCCTCAATCTTAGAACGGTCATACGGCTCTCGTTTATTGTCCTTTTTTATCACAATCAGAGGAATCGTCTCCACTTTTTCGTAGGTAGTAAAACGCTTTCCACACGCGTCGCACAGCCGACGGCGGCGAATGGAATTATTATCGTCGGTTGGTCTGGAATCAATGACCCTCGTATTCTCTCTGCCACAAAATGGACACTTCATACATTACCTCCACTTAGAGTTCCTCATATTTTGTAGTATATCTGCACTTTTTTTCGTTGTCAACTCATATTTTGCAAAATTATGTCAACTTATGTTTTGCGTCCTTTTCATCAATGTCCACAAGTATGATATCCGGCCCGATTTTCACAATTTTGCACCAGGGAATCCATAATTCAAACTCCCTGCCTACGCAGCCTAAAAATTTCCCCGGCCCGGGTACAATCAATGCCCGGATGCACCCGTCTTTTTCATCAAACTCCAAATCTTTTACATTTCCCAAACATTTGCAGTCTGTCACGTTAATCACTTCTTTTTTCTGCAATTCACAAAAACGCATCTATTTCCCAACGTTTCTATTTTGGAAAATATATGCGTTCGTTTTGTCTTTTATGCATTTTTTCTATTCTTTTATACGTTGAATCGGAACAGCATCACGTCTCCGTCCCGAACCACATAGTCTTTCCCTTCCAATCCCACAATCCCTTTTTCTTTTGCGGCTGAAAGGCTTCCGCAATCCAGCAAATCCTGGTAATTGACTACTTCGGCACGGATAAAGCCGCGCTCAAAATCCGAATGGATTTTTCCAGCCGCCTGGGGAGCCTTCGTCCCCTTTTTGATGGTCCATGCCCTGGTCTCATCCTCTCCTGCAGTCAGGTAGCTGATCAAACCTAATAAGCTGTAGCTTGCCTTGATGAGTTTCTCCAAACCAGACTCTTTTAATCCCAAATCCTCTAAGAACATGGCTTTCTCATCCTCCGCCAGCTCCGCGATTTCCTGCTCAATCTGGGCGCAGATGACGAACACTTCGCTGTTTTCCTCTTTTGCCCTCTCCCGTACTGCCATTACATGAGGGTTGCCTGCTCCATCATTCGCTAAATCATCTTCTGCCACGTTGGCAGCATAAATCACCGGTTTTGCAGTCAAAAGATTGTAGGACCGGAACCATTCTTCCGCATCCTCATCTTCCGGCACGGAAAACGTCTTTGCCAGGTTGCCGTTCTCTAAATGTGCTTCGACCGCCTCTAAAAGTTCCAATTCCTTCCCCAGAACCTTGTCCATCCTCGCCTGTTTTGACACTTTGGCGATTCTGCGCTCTAAAATCTCTATATCTGAAAATATCAATTCTAAATTGATGGTTTCAATGTCACGGACAGGATCCACACTTCCGTCCACATGGACCACGTTGGCGTCCTCAAAGCAGCGCACCACATGGACAATGGCGTCAACTTCACGGATGTTCGCAAGGAATTGGTTTCCCAATCCTTCCCCTTTGCTTGCGCCTTTCACTAAGCCTGCAATGTCCACAAATTCAATCACTGCCGGAGTTACCTTTTTAGAATGATACATATCCCCTAACTGCTTAAGGCGCTCATCCGGCACCGCCACAACCCCTACGTTCGGGTCAATCGTGCAGAACGGATAGTTGGCGGATTCCGCCCCCGCTTTCGTCAATGAATTAAATAATGTACTTTTTCCTACGTTCGGCAAACCGACTATGCCTAATTTCATTTTATCTCAATCTCCTTTGGGTTTTTCTTTGCTTTACTGGATTTCTGTCATCACTGTCTGCAATGAATGGCGTTAACACTGCCAAGCAGCTTCTTTTCCAGGAAAAGAGCCTCGACACTTAGCATATACTATACCATAACGAGGCTCAAATGTAAATTCTTATATTTGTATAAACAAATTCAACGTAACAGTTCAGCCATAAGCAGTCTCGTAGGCGAATCATGCTTGCATGAATGAGCATATGAGACTGCTTATGAGTAGAACGCCTGTTAATGAGCAATCCGCTTACGATAGTAAGCTTTGAAGCACGTAGTGCGGGATTGCGAATGGCGTGGGCTGAGCTGTTACAATTCAACAGTAACAGGAGGAACCCGTCAGACGGATTCCCCCTGTTTTATCTTGGTGAAACGATCTTATTTTACTTTGATGGTGAATACTGCTTTCTTCTTGCTGCCATCTTTTGCTGTCGCAGTAATCTTCACCGTTCCTTTTTTCTTTGCAGTTACTTTTCCGTTTGCGTTTACGGTTGCAATTTTAGAATTGGAGGATTTCCAGGTCACTTTTGCGTTCGTTACAGTCGCCGGGGATACCGTCGCCTTTAACGTCTGGGATTTCTTCACTTTCATGGTCTTGCTGCCTGTAATCGCAATTTTTGTCGCTTTGACATTGGATTTCGTTACCTGTAAGGTAATGGTCTTGGATTTACCGTAGCTGCTCTTTGCCGTAATTTTTACTTTTCCGGTCTTATTTAAGACTTTTACGACGCCGTTTTTGTTGACGGTTGCAATCTTCTTGTTAGAAGAAGTCCAGGTCACTTTGGAGTTTTTCTTATTGTTGCTTAAGGTTACCTGAGCTTTGAGCTTGTAGGTCGCTTTTACCTTTGCTTTTACAGTGCCGGAGAGGCTCTGTCCGTTTAAGGTAATGTCTACTTTCTTTGCTGTCACTTTTGCAGGTTTCTGCTCTGCGTCAGCAGCTGGCTTCTGCTCCGTTCCGGTTGCCGGTGTCTGCTCTGTTCCGGTTGCTGGCTTTTGCTCTGTGCCGGTAGACGGTGTCTGCTCCGTTCCGGTAGACGGTGTCTGCTCTGTGCCGGTAGACGGTTTCTGCTCCGTTCCGGTAGATGGCTTCTGCTCTGTGCCGGTAGATGGCTTCTGCTCTGTGCCGGTGCTTGGTTTCTGCTCTGCTTCTTTCTCCTTAACTGTCAGAAGACCAACTGCTTTTGTGTCAACTGTTTCTTCGTAATTTTTCTTTCCTGCTTCTGTCAGTTCTGCTTTTACCTGAACTCTGTAGGTTCCTGCTGCAAGCGTTGAGAGATCTGTCACTTCTTTTCCATCGGCAATTACGACTGCCTGGGTTTTTACAATGTCTGCCTCCTTATCGTTGCCTGCAAGACCGGTAACTTTTACATCAAATTTTACGTCTTTGTCTCCAGCTGTCATGGTCTGGTCAGATACTGTCGCTGTCAATTCCGCTTTCTTTACATTTACGACTGCTTTTACCGGTTTGATTGTACCCTGCAGCTCATAGTCTGCCTTCGCTTTTACCACAACTTCTACTGTGTTGTCCCCTGCTACAAGTACTGTTTCCGGATTCTTCAACTCATATACAAGCGCTTCTTTGTACGTTTCCGCATTTTCCTCATCTGACCATGCGTAGGAAATCTCTGCATCTTTTAATGTATCTCCATAGACAAAGTCTTTTCCGCCCACTTTTTTAACGCTCATTTTTGCCGCATCAAGCGTAGGAGCCTCCAATTCTTTTGCACTTACAGTCACTTTTATCGGACCATAAGTATTGGTATCGCCATCCTCTGTGGCTACATTCACATAGAACGCGTATGTACCAGCACTTAAGTTCTGATCTTTTATAAGCGCCTCAATCTTGTAACCAGTTTTAAAGAGCACCGCCTGCTCTGGTTTTACAAGGATATTCTCCTCTTTCAATTTTGCAGGTTTCTTCGCCTCAAGCGCATTGCCCTTCTCATCTATTGCGCAGTATTCTATGCCATAAGACGTAACTGTGGAAGAAGCTGCTGTTGCTGTTATATAAACAGACTTAGCAAGATTGGCGGGAGTAGTGTCACCATGCGCAAATGTTTCATCACTTGAATTGTCTGAAAACGTAATACCCGTCACTTCGACTGCCACTGGGTCTAACGTTGCTGTCAATGTCTTCACACTGTTTTTCAGATCATCAATTTGGGATGTAGATTTTACAGCCGCTTCTACGACACAATAGTATTCGCCTGCTCCCTCGCTCGTTAAGTTTTTGATTTGAAGCGTATTGGATGTTGTTAAATCAACTGTATTTTTTTCAGTCTCTTTGCCAATTTCCACACCATTTATCAGTTTTTCAGATGAGCCTTTCTTATACCATGTGTATGTGAGATCGTAGTTGGTACTGAGGTCAACTGAACTCGTTGCAGTAAGAACAAGCTTTGCAGTCTCATCCGTTTTGTACTTAGACTTCTGCTCATCAACTGTGTCGCTTCCTTTCTTAACCGTGAGTTTCAGCTGCGGCTTTGTAATCTCTACCAGACTATCCATCTTGTAAATGTAGGCACCAGCGGCGTTGGTTTCAGAAAGCTCAACACCTGTGTTACCAGATGCTACTTTGATTGCAAGCGCGTAATTAGACAATTTTCCAAGTTTGTCTGTTGAGGTCGTACTACTACCAACTACATCATTCCAATTATCGCCTGATTTTTCAACCCACTTTACTTCTATGCCTGCAGGAAGCTCCAGTTTACTCACATCAAGAATCTCATCTAACTTTGTGCCGAGCGGTTTGCTGCCTGCCACAGCCGCAAACTGTTTGGTGATGTCTGCTACATTGACTTTATTCTTGGTAATCTTTGCTGTAATTGCTTTGGAGTCTGTGATAGCATTCGATTGCCAATCAGTCGCATTAGTAGAATCCACAATCACTTCGGATCCTTTTGCCGTAAACTTCAGCTTAGTGTTGGTCAAATCTGTTTCGCCTTCTACTGTTGCATCGGAGTTAAATCCAAAAGTTCCGAAGCCCTCTACTTTCTTATTCATTTCATCCAGCAGATCCTGATAGTAGTCGGAAGCAGCTCCATTGCCAATATAGGTCTTATCTTTAAATTTACCTCTGTATTCCTCAAAGAGGGCTTTTACCGTGTCTGAATGGATACCTTTTGTAATAACCACCTTAATGGACTTCTCAACGCCCTCTTTCTCCTTGGATACGGCTTTCAGTTCTACGCCGTCCGCACTTGTTGTACCGGTCGGGATCAAAATAACCGTTCCGTCCGCTTCTGGTTTCAGAGTAAAAGGTGCGCCTGCCGCAACTATCCATTCAACCTGATCTTTCGTTGCGATAGCTTTATCTTCCTCTTCTCCACGTGTAACCTTTGCTGACAATGTCACTGGAAGTTTATTCTTATCGTCTACCAGAATTGTCTGGGTATCCTTAGCAACTTCTACTGACCCCGCTTTATCATAGATCTTAATTGCGGTCGGAGTTACCACAACATTTACTTCCACTGTATCTTCATACTCACTAGCGTCACCACCAGCTACTTTCTCATAAATATTGCTGGTAAATTTCAGTTTAAGCTCCTTTTGTTCTCCTTTTTTGAATGCTTCTGTTGAGGTATCTACAGACCAAACTCCCACCTGCGGTGCTATTTTTTCATTAGCTTTCTTCAAAGCCTCTGTCACCTGCGGATGTTCTTCGGCCTTAACTCCAGTGCCCTTTTCATCTTCAGCACTAATATAGAGTGTTCCAAATTCCGGCACTGCAACCAGTTTTTTGATATCATCTATTGTTGCTTTTACTTCTTTTTTTACCTTAAATGCCCCATCAAACTCTGTAACAACGTAATTCTGGGATAGATTGCCAGATAATGTCGCAGTTCCACGTACTGCATATTTCTTTAATGGATCCGGTGCAAAGGTAAACTCTGCCTCCAGCTCGCCTTTTTCGTTTAGTTTTGCAGTAACAGGATCTCCCACTCTCTCTGCATCAGCAATGTTATCGTCAAAAGTTTTGCTGTTGTCTAAGCTGATAAGCTCCAGCGTATGTGCCTTGGAGCTATCTAAATTTTTTTGCTCTTTCTTTGCCAAAACTGCCGTAACCGTAACTTCACTGCCGTATTTGTATGGCTTATTATCGCCTGTCAAGGTTACTTGCAAGTTAGTATCGTCTTTCTCAGGAGCGGCAAGTTTCATTTCCCCGTCCGTCTCCATAACGACTGTTTCCGCCGCGCTAGTTTGTCCCGCCATGGTTGTGACACCGCTTCCAGTTACTGCCAAGGTCGCAGCCATCATCAGGGCGGCTACTTGTTTTGATTTCATATAAATTCTCCTCTCTGTCTTTGTCAATATGCGTTGACTTATTTTCCGTATGTACCTCCGCATACAGGATGCGGCAGCCATGTGCATGGTATCTATGACTGGCAATCATATCCATACGAATTTAGAAACATAATACGATATTATGTTTTATAAGCTTTCCCGTAAAATCAGGCTTTCGCCAAACACGCCCGTTCCCCCTGAATTTACGGCGCATTTTTCCAATT
The DNA here is from genome assembly GCA_947627165.1 of uncultured Roseburia sp. Classification (GTDB taxonomy): domain Bacteria; phylum Bacillota; class Clostridia; order Lachnospirales; family Lachnospiraceae; genus Roseburia. Next base: position 6,622 of record CANQUZ010000031.1, on the reverse strand, counting down.
TCAGAAAGAATCCCGTAAAATAAAGAAATTCTGATAAAAAAATATGCAAAAAAACTCTTGCATTCTGAAACAAAATATCGTATTACGTTTCATACAGAATCCCCATTTTCCGTTGTTTTTGAAATTTCATCTTCGTTTCAACGACCAAATCTGCTTGATTTGGCCGGAAAATTGCGCATAGAAAAACCGCCGTACAGGCTTCCATTCCTATACGGCGGCATCTCATTTCCTGAACAGATCACTGTGCGTCCCAGTGCGGGCCAAGGTCAGCGCCAGGACATCCTCCTCTATGCGGCAGACCAATCACCAGTCCGGTTGGATGTGGCATTCCCGATGCCCTGCCTAATCGCCGCTCAGTTCGTGGTGTTTGTTTTTTCCGGCAGAGCTTCACCACGCGCCAGTGACCGGATGATATCATCCAACAGCCCTATGTCAGGATGGCGTTTCATTGCCAGTTTGTAATCCTTTTTGAATCTGGTGATCCAGACGATATCGCTGTCCATACGGACGCTGAATTATGAATAGTCACTTCCAGTTTGCTGTGCCGTTACCTCCTCGTTCTTATTCTTGTTATTGACCGCAATCTTAAAAAGGTTAGAAATTAATTTCCACGTAACAGTTCAGCCATAAGCAGTCTCGTAGGCGAATCATGCTTGCATGAATGAGCATACGAGACTGCTTATGAGCAGAACGCCCGTTCATGAGCAATTTTGAAGCCCGTAGTGCGGGATTGCGAATGGCGTGGGCTGAACTGTTACATTTCCACCTATTACCGGTCCAGTTACCATTGACTATATAATAAAATTTGTATATAATTTTTGTATATTGAAGGAGGTGTATCTTATGCCGACAATCAAATCAAGCGCGGAACTACGCAATCATTACAACGAAATTTCATCATTTTGTCATACCTATCCGGAACCGGTATTCATTACCAAAAACGGAAAGGGCGACCTAGCTGTTATGAGCATTGAATTTTATGAGCGTATGGCAAGCTCTTTTGAGTTATACGGGCAGATTAAGGAAGGGCTCGACGATATTGCAAACGGCAATACTAGGCCATTCTCTGAGGCAATGTCAGATATCAGGAGCAGACGCAAGCAATGAGTTATTCCATTCACATCACAGCTGCCGCTGAACGCGATATGACAAACGCCTCAGACCATATTGAGTTTGTTCTGAAAAATCCAAAAGCTGCCGATGACCTCTTAGATGAAGCCGAGTTGAAAATCAATTCTCTTTCTGGCTTTCCTGAGAAATTCAGACTGGTTGATGACCCGGTTCTCGCCTCATGGGGCGTTCGTTTTGTTGTTGTAAACGGCTACCTTGCATTTTATGTGATTTCCGAAGAACGAAAGCAAATAATCGTAGTCAGATTCCTTTTTCCAAAAAGCAACTGGGCTGCAATATTAAGACAGGGATTCCCCCTTGCATAAAATGGACTTGCCGATTGTGTTTCTTAACTCGTCTCATCTATGCGAATTTAATTCTCATTGCCGAGTCTATCTTTTCCTGTTCCATTCCCTGCTCAATCCCCTGCTCATATTTTTCCTGATAATTCATCTGCAAAGTCATATAATCCAACCTCCATTTCTCATTTTTTCGGACAGACTGCACCGCCTCGTCCAGCTCTCTGGTAAAATATCCTTGATTTGCAGTTCTTCAAAGGCTTTCTCCATAACGACACCCCTTCTTTTCTTTCTCTTTATTATAATATTTGCCTGTATGGTTGACAAGGACAGTTCTTTGCCAGTAATACCACTCGAACTTGGTATCTCTTCTTAGCTTATCTGCCTGTTTTCCATTAAAAATTTCTTGCCTTTACTATTATGGCAGCTGCATTGCAAAATCAACTCATCAGGGCAAAAAACGGCAGAAATCAAGTTTCAAAAAACACAGATATTTAAAATCCCCGCAAACCTTGATTTCTTCAAGACTTGCGGGGATTTATCTTTTCACTCAAACTCAGCGTATTCTTAAGTTTTATGTAAATACACGCTCGTTTTTACGTCAATTACATCATTGATTCTGGCTTACTGATTTTTCGTTGCCAAAATGTTGCCACTTTCACCATATTAATAATTTTTATCCCGGGGTGGACAAGAATCATTACCATAACTGTTACATCTACGCCATCTTCCATTTCTATCTTGAACGCGCATTTCAGACTGCTGATTAATTGCAATGTTTCTTGCTATATTAATTGCCTCCTTTTGCGTATCCGTTATGCGCGTGGCTCGTGCGTTATTCGCACCTATAACAGCCCATTTATCACCATGCCTTACAACAAATTGATCTTTTCCCATTTCACTTACCTCCAATCAAGCGATATTTCATCAATTATAGGAAAGTGAAAATGAACCATCCAAAAACATTTCCACTATAAATTACTATTTTATAGGTATTTTAAATACTTTACTATTTTTAGGATAAATTCTTTTTCCATTTTTGGTAATGTATGGTCGAAAAATATATTTTTGTTTTGGATTTTCTTTTTTCATCACCTGATACCTCCATCACTTATTTCGTTCAAAATGAACGATTTAAATTGATTTTAGCAAAAGGATTTGATATACTAGAAATGCTTAAATAACTAGTGGATGGTTTTTTCCTTTCACTAAATCATGTAGAGTTGCAGGGTGCCAGCCTTGCAACTTTTTATGATAACAGCTTTGCTGCAATCATTTTAATCCTACCATATGTTTTATACTTTTTCAACTATATATTGTGTTTATTTTTAATTTTTAATCAATATATAGTGTTATTTATTTTTTGCTTCATTATGTATTGAGTTCACTATCTTTTCAATATCACGTATAAAACCTTGTACAATTTCTTTTGTAATAATATTTACTTGTGCGTCTGTATGTTCCCTATCTGACTGATGGGCAATAAGATTTCTCCTGCCGAACAGCTCATTCAGCCGTCTTTTCAATTTGTCTTTTGTATGTTCTGTTCCGTCTCTTTGGTAGAAAGCTCCATCTGCAACAGACGATAACTGGATCCCCAATAAGTTAAGCTGATCTTTTACCGCTTCATATGAAACCATTGTAATTGCGCGATAATAACCGTTGATATATTCAAGGAACCAATCTATATCCTTTCCAGCTTTCAATGCAACCTCTATAACTTTCATATTTACCTGAAGATTCTCATACTTATCAGTACGCTCCCAATTTTCATCATAAATTTCGCACAAACCATATTTTGTTAATTCATGCATATAAAAGTCAAGAGCACTTGCCAGAAATATAATCTGTGCACGCCAAATATTTTCCCCTTCAGCAACTTTTCCATCTTCCATTAATTCATCCGCCACATTAAATTGCGCATTTATGGCTTGTACAGTTTCTTCAAAGTGCTGCAGAATTTGATCTAAATCAAATCTAATGACGTCCGTATGAAATTTATCTCGTGTATCTTCATTTCTCGCCACTAAATCAAGATTTCTTTCGTCCATACAGTACCCCCTGTCTCAAAATACTTCTTCCAACTCATGAAAAAATGTTTTATTAAGCATAGGGATCGCACCATACTTTCCTGAAACATATCCTTTTTCTAAATTTTCAGACTTACGCACATTCTTAATTTCAACAAGAGAGTACAAATCTGTTGCACGTTCTTTTTCATTTAATTGCGTAAACCACACCTGATCTCTCCTAAATAAGTCCGTATCTAACAAACTTGTATCATGCGTTGAAAAAATTAATTGCGCAAATTTGTCTTTCTGATAATGTTGAAATAATTGTACAATTTGAAAAATTACCGCTTCATGCAAACTAGCTTCTAATTCATCACAAATAAGTATTTTCCCCGTATTTAAAATATCAATTATGGGACAAATCATTTGAAATAAACGCTTTACCCCGGTTGACTCTTCCATCAAATCAACTTCAAATTGATCATATACTATTTTTGCTTCTATTTTATTACCTTCCTGGGTACCTAACAGGCTTTTCAAAGCGTCCGGCAGTTGTAACTCTTGTGGCAAATCCGTTAACTTTACTTTTTCAAGCTTCACTTTTACATCTTTAGCCCCGGTTCCTAACGCCCTCAAAATATCCACAAATACTTTTTTAATTGTGTCATTATTTTGCATTAATTCAATGGAATATTCCGTCCAGTTATTAATTTCCGGATTATATACCACTACATCCGTATTGAAAAACATAAAAGCTTCCTCAATTTCTTTTATATTACTGTAATTAGCAGCGCAAGATAAAAACAACCGGTTATCTTTCAATACGTTAATACTTACATCAAATACTCCCTTATATCTATCTCCGGGTTTAATCTCCAAACCCATACGCTCAAAAATTTTTACCTGTCTTCCTTTGGGAAAATAATACAAGTATTCATCTTGTATGAAATTTTGTTTTATTGAAAAACCATATGCATACCTTATATCATTTCGCACAAATTGAATACTATATTCACTTGGAGTTTCTTTTGCGCTCAATTTATGACACGCCTGAAATACTCCTTGTCCTGGCTGATGATGGATACTATTGCTAACTAAATCACGCATAAATGACAAAGCGCTTATAAAATTACTTTTTCCGGATCCGTTTGCACCATATATAACTGCAGAGCGTAAAACTCTAAAATTGCCAAATTTTTTTAAAAGTTCTTCAGATGTGTTATCATTTCCTGCAATCATAGAAAAATTCACTTTTTCTTTGATTGATTTATGATTTGAACATTTAAACTCTAATAACATCTTTGACACCTCTTTCGTTTTATATATCTTCATATTATCCCCCCTCTCAATGTTTTGTCAATCATTTTTGCATTTTTTTTGCAAATCTTAAATATAAAATGTTCATTTACTGGTTTTTAATATAAATATATGAATCACATTGTATTTTAATCCAAAAAAATCACTAACGGCAAAATTTTTTAATCAATACTATTTGACATAAACACCACAAGTAATCTTATTATTTCCATCCGGAATATCCAGCTGTTCCATACCCGCACGAAACAGGGGGAACCCGTTGGACGGCTTCCCCCTGTTTTATCTTGGTAAAACAATCTTTTCATCTCCGTTTCAACGACCAAATCTGCTTGATTTGGCCGGAAAGTTCCTCATAGGTCCAGGTCCTGCCGCTCCTTGCCGCGCAGTTGGGATCATTCACCAGAAAGCCCGTCTCGTCGTACCCATAGAGGACGATAAAGTGGCCTGCCGTGGTAAAATCTCCCGGACGCATGGCGCAGATGAGGACATTCCCCTGGTCTAATTCCCGTTTGAACCCCCCCTCACCGTTTCCCGGGTGGCTGACGGACAGCCCATAGAGCGGCGGGACGTCTTCCATCAGCGCCCAGGCAGTGCCCGTCCCCTCAATATAGTAGCCGTTCTCCATGCTGTAGGCGGCGATTGCATCCGGCGTCGCCGTTTCATCCCCCGTCAGCGCATAAACCGCCATAGAAAGGCAGGTCGGGCCACAGCCGGCAAGCCCAATGCAGCTGCCGTCCCCATAGGGGACATATCCCCAGCGGCTGTCCCACTGCAGAAACAGGGGATACGGCTCCTTTTTTTCCTCTTTCGTCATGCCGCCCTGCGCTTCTTTGGGGGCATCCAAATATCCCAATGCAAAATCCGCCATTTCCGGATTGTTTGCCAGCGCCTCCATCAGATTGTCAGGATAAGCTTCATAATTGTCATAAATTTCCCGGATGATGTCGTTTTCTTCCCCTAATTCCTCTATCTTAAGGCGCACTTCCATCTCATTCCGTTTTACCGGAGCCTGCACTTCCATCGCTCCAAACTGCCGAAGATAGCCCTCCCTGGAGGATGTTTCAGACTTTTCCCCTAAGACGCGCGGCAGGGAAAAGACTGCCACAGAACCGCCTCCCGCGGACGCTTCCCCTGTCCTGAGTTTGATATCCCACAATAACAGCAGGCACAGCAGCACTATAAGGAATTTCCAAAACAGGAGTTTCCTCTTCCTCCTTGCCCGCCTGCCGGATTTCTTCCCCCTGATTTTCTCCGATTGGCGTGTGCGGCCGTAGCGTTCCGGCGTTCTTTCGCGATTTTCCATAACTTCCTCTCATTCCTCCGACCAAAATCGGATGTTTCTTTTCTCTTCCTCTCCCCATCGTAACAGCTTTCTCTTAAAGCAGCCTTGAAAGACGCTTGAAAACATCTTAATCAAACGCTTTCTTAACGTTAAAACAGGTATTGTTCCTATCTTAAACAACACCTGTTTCTATACTTTGGCAAAATCCTTAATTTTTGTTTTGCCTTTTCTTAAATTTTTCTATCATTTCTTTGTAGGAAGCGCCTTTGAAGACTTAAAGGTTGGAATATCCCATCAGGCTCTCATCCACTTCCCTTGCGGCCTCCCGCCCCTCGCGGATCGCCCACACCACTAAGGACTGCCCCCTATGGACGTCTCCCGCCGCAAATACGTGTTTGACGTTGGTTGCGTAAGCCCCCTCGGCTGTCGCGACATTGGTCCTGGCGTTTAATTCCACCCCGAAGGCATCTGCTATATACTGCTCCGTCCCTAAGAAGCCTGCTGCAATCAAGACTAAGTCCGCCTCTATCTTTTTCTCGGAGCCAGGCACTTCCGCAAGCGCCATGCGCCCTGTTTTCTCGTCTTTTTTGTTCTCTAATTTT
>CANQUZ010000030.1 GCA_947627165.1 uncultured Roseburia sp. | reverse complement strand
TGGATTTTGCTTGCCACCTCAAATAAAGCGTCGGGCGCCAACAAATCGTCATGGTCTAAAAAAGCAATCCATGCCCCTTCCGCCAAAGAAATCGCCGCGTTGGTATTCCCTGCAATCCCCTCGTTTTTCTCCAGCGTCCGAAAAACAATCCGGGGATCTTTGCTCCGATATTCCTCCAGAATCACTGTCAGCTCCGTCCGCGCTTCCCCGCGGGGCTGGCCTAATTCCGCTGGCAACTTAGGGCTTCCGTCTGCCAGGCACAGCTGCCAGTTTCCATAGGTCTGCGCCCGCACCGAATCTATCATTGCCCTCAGAAACATCTCCGGAGTGCGGTACAGAGGCACCACAATGCTGATGCAGGGGGCATCTTTCCACTTCTCCGCTGTTTTCCGCTGCTTTTCCAACTGCTCCACGGAAGCCTTGTGCTTTTCATACCAGGGCTCATAGGGAACATTTTCCGACTCCATTTTTTCCTGAAGCCGGATCAAAAACTCTTTGAACCCGTAATGCTTTAGATAGCGCAGCCCTTTTGCGATTTTCTGCACCGTTATCTTTTTCATGATCCACGTCTTGCTTTCTGATGGATATAGAGCCATCCGTCAGAATAGTTTTTCCTTTCCGCCTCGGACATTGCCGTATAATTCTCAAAATCAATCTTTGCAAGCGTCATCCGGCATTCTCCGCATTTAAAGCATTCCACATCCCTGCGTCTTGACACCACGCGCATCCAGCCGCATTTGGGACAGATAAATACCTTCATCATAGGCGTTCCCCCTCTCTTTTCTTGCTCGTCCATGTTCAGTAAGCCCTAAAACGCATCGGCTTAACGCCTGCGGCGGCTCCAATTCCCCGGTCAAATCCAACTTTCCTATCGGCGACAATGCACCTACCGGTGACAATGCTCCTACCGGTGACAATGCACCTATCGGTGCATGGAAAAGTCTGACTTGTCCAGGGTAAGATTTCTGTTGTAGTAAGGATCTCCCTGCTCTATGGTGCTGCGCCACCGTCGAATAAAGATATCCACCTCATTTTGAAAGCGTTCCACTTTTTTGGGCGAATCTTCATAGCCTCTGGATTTTGATTCATAGTGATATAGTTCTGCATAGGGGTTGTATACTACTAGCTTTCCAAGCTCCCGGACTTTCAGGCAGAAGTCAATGTCGTTAAACGCCACCGCCAATTCTTCCGTCATTCCGCCCGCCTGCTCATAAACGCTGCGGCTGACCATCATACAGGCCGCCGTCACCGCAGAATAATCCTGCACACAGGCAATACGTCCGAAATATCCGGAATCATAACGGGATTTCCCGAGAAAGGCATGACCTGCAGTGCCGCCAAATCCCAGCACTACTCCGGCGTGCTGGATCGTATCGTCCGGGTAGAGCAGTTTCGCGCCCACGATGCCCACATCCTCCCGCATACAGCAGCCTAGCATCTCGCGGATGACGTTTCCGCCAATCCATTCCGTATCATTGTTCAGCAGGAGAAGATATTCTCCCCTTGCCTCTTTGACGCCGAAATTATTGATTTTGGAAAAATTAAACTCCCCCTCATAATAGACTACCCGGACGCGGCTGGAAGATTCTTGTATCTTGTCGTAATAATCAAAGGTGGCCTGTTCCGTACTGTTGTTCTCCACTACCACAATCTCATACTGGTCATACTCCGATTTTTCCAGGATGGACCGGAGGCACTTCTCTAAATCCCCGCTATGGTCTTTGTTGGGGATGATAATGGAAACAAGGGGCGTTTCCTCCCATTCGTAAATCGTGCGGTATCTGCCGTAGCTCTCTGCGTTTACCACTTTCGCCGGGATGCCGCATCTCTTATAATGGGCTTCCACCGCCGCCCTGCCGGCTTCAAACGCATATTGTTTGCTCTCCGGATTGGCGGCCGTAGAATTCATATGGCATCTCCAGTGATACAGAATCTTTGGAATATGAAAAATCTTCTTTGCCTGCTCACAACAGCGCAAAATGAAATCCAAATCCTGCGCGCCGTCGTATCTGCCGTCAAACTCCCCTGCCAAAACGGCGACTTCCCTTCTCACCGCAAAAAGATGGCAGATGTAATTCATGCTGCACAATAAGTCAATATTAAAATCCGGCTTAAAATGCGGCTCAAAATATGTGTTCCCATTCATGCTGATTTTATCTTCGTCCGAATATAAAACCTCAATCGCCCCGTCCTCGTTGAGCGCTTTCGCCATCTCATAAAGGGCGTCTTCCGAGAGCACGTCGTCATGGTCGGCAAATACAATGACATCCCCGTCGGAAAGGGCCATGGCGGCATTGGTGTTTCCGGAAATCCCTCCGTTGGAAGTCAAATCTCCAAGCACAATCCGCCTGTCGCCTGCGGCGTATGTTTCCGCCAGGGCAATTTCTTTTTCCCCTAACAGGCCCGCAAGGCACAGCTGCCAGTTCCCGTAAGTCTGTCTGCGGACAGAATCTATCATTGCCCGCAAATATTCCGACTTGGTGCCATACACCGGCACTACAATCGAAAACTTGGGCTGGTATGAAAAAACGGCATTCCTCTGCTCCTCCAGTTCTGCGGCAGACACCCCGTATTTTTCTCTCCACTTCCCATAATCCGCCTCTTCCTTCCGGCTCAATTTCACCTTTATCTTTTGAAGCGTGGCGCTCACTCCATTCCGCTCCAAATAACGCCAGGCGGCTCCCGCCTTTTCCAACGCATATTGAACCCTGCCGCCGTCGTCCCATTTTTTCAACCGGATTTTCGCATAACGCTCTGCGCTGCGCATCTCTAAATAATAAGGCCCCTTTGCACCCGGCTCCTTAACTGCCGCCTGCACCAGAAACCCTGGCTTAACAGACTTTTCACACTCCGGGAAGACAGGCGCTAAATCTTTTCGATAGTAGCGTTCCGTCTGCGCCGCCATTGGCTGCCCTTTTCCGTCCAGAAGATAAAATTTCGCCTCCCCGGAACCCATGCACCATCCGGAAACGCTGACTTTTTCTTCATCCCTGTGGCAGCTCTCAATATAGTATTCCAGGCTATGCTCCATTTTTATCAGTTTCCTGACGGAAATACAGCAGGCTTGCCGCTGTTTTTCTTCCCCGCAGGAATACAAAATCCGAAGGGTACGTCCCTCTTTCCAATGCTCCGGCAGCCTGACGGCAGCCACCACTTCCTCGTTAATCTCGTTGACGGTGCCAAGGTACTTCTGCCGTACCTCCGCCCCCCGGTTAACTTTTACTTTTAAGGGCAAATCTTCTTTGTCCAGGTGCGCATACAGTCTGCGGTTTTTTGTTGTTCCGTCGTAAAACCACCCCACCAATACCAGCACATTTTCCTCTGTCAGATGAAACCTCAGCTTTTCCACAAAAAATCTATGCGTATCCATTTACTCCTCCTGGCTTAGAGTTCCCGCTTTCTGTTTCCGGCAGAAATTCGCCATTTGCACGTCCTCTTCCTTCACGCCTTTAATCTCTAAAATAGATATCTCTTGTATAAACTTTATCTTCTACCTGCTTTAACATGCTGTCAATACGGTTCGCTACAATCACGTCGCTAACCTTTGCAAACTCCTCAAAGTCAGAGATGACGGGGAGGTTTGCAAACTTTTCTTCTTTCAAAGAGGGATCGTAAACAACTAAGGAAACTCCCTTAGCGCGCACCCTTTCCATGATCCCTAACATGGAGCTCTGCCGGTAATTATCGGAATTTGCTTTCATGGCAAGCCGATAAATGCCGACTACCCTGGGTTCTCTTTCTAAAATCTGCTCTGCAATGAAATCCTTTCTGGTACTGTTGGATTCCACGATTGCCTTCATGATATTATTGGGCACATTTTTATAATTTGCCAGAAGCTGCTTCGTATCCTTTGGCAGGCAGTAGCCGCCGTATCCAAAGGATGGGTTATTATAATGGTTTCCGATGCGCGGGTCTAGCCCAATCCCCTCGATAATCTGCTTCGCATCCAGCCCTTTTACTGCGGCAAAGGTGTCTAATTCATTAAAAAAGGCCACCCGGAGGGCAAGGTAGGTATTGGCAAACAATTTGACCGCCTCCGCTTCCGTGAGGTTCGTGAATAATACCGGAACCTCTTTGCGGACAGCCCCTTCCTTCAACAGCTCCGCAAACCTCTCCGCCGCTTTCCTTGCATCCGCCTGATCCTGCATAGAACCTACGATAATGCGGGAGGGGTAGAGATTGTCCTTTAATGCCTGTCCCTCTCTTAAAAACTCCGGCGAAAATAAAATCCGGTCCGTATGGTATCTCTCGCACAATGTTTCCGTATATCCCACCGGGACCGTAGACTTGATTACCATATAAGCTTTGGGATTGACTTCCAATACCATCTCAATGACTTCCTCCACCGAGGAGGTGTCAAAGTAGTTTTCTTTCGGGTCGTAATTGGTAGGGGTACAGATCACTACGAAATCCGCAGCCTGATAAGCGCTCCTTCCATCCATAACGGCCGTCAACCGGAGCGGCTTCCCCGACAGGTATTCCTCTATCTCAGGATCCGCCAAAGGTGATTCTTTCCGATTAATCATAGTTACCTTTTCTTCTATGATATCAACTGCATAAACCTCATGGTTCTGTGCCAATAAAATAGCATTTGACAAACCCACATAGCCTGTTCCCGCTATTGCAATTTTCATTTTTCCAATCCCGCCTTTCTGCAGCACATCTATTCCCCACATTCTTCTATACTACCATTTTATGGCAGTTCACGCAAGCTGTAATACATTTGCCGCGCAATAAAGAGTACAAATGAAAGCAAAATGCCTTTCTTCTTGAAAGCCGCCATTTGCATATTTACATTTTCCCTAAAGCCGGGTATATTATAACTAGGTTCCGACATATCTTATGGTTATCGCAATCATGCGCTTTCATGCAGGATAACCCGTATGTCGGAAAGTTTTTTTCCAAATGACTGAAATAAGAAGAGGTATCCGACTGTGAAAAACATACATTTATATTCCAAGCGTCTTTTTTCCGCCTTTTTTTCTGTGGCCTTTCTCCTCATTCTCTCTTGCGCCGCCTATCTGCAGGCTTGCGCCGCAAGAAAGGATTCCACCGGCTACACCCCGGATTTATCCCGGGAATATCTGGTCACCCAATATCCCGACGCCACCGGGGTACAGGGTACTTTTTACACCATTGAAAACGATTCCTGTTTTATCATTATTGACGGCGGCTGGGCGGAGAATGCCGATGCCCTAAGGGGCGTCATCGCCGCCCACGGCAATCAGGTGGACGCCTGGATTCTCTCCCATCCCCACAAGGACCATGCCGGCGCTTTCAATACCATATATGCAAACCCTTCGGGCATCACGATTCACGCCATTTACGACAATGGCTTTGACTATGATTTTATCGAATCGGTAGGAGAGCCCTACGACGATATTACCGTGATGGAAACCTATTGCCGCCTCACCAAAGACGCCAAAAACCTCACTCACTTAAGGCGGGGAGACAGCCTTTCCATCTGCGGACTGACCTTTGATATTTACAATGCTTACGATGATATCGTACTCCAAACAGTGGGGGAAGAACAGGATTACCAGAACAATGCTTCTCTGCTGTTTAAAGTCAGCAGCCAAAACAGCAGTATGCTTTTTTGCTCTGATATTAAATATGATATGAACGACTATCTTTTAGAAACTTATCGGAAAGATCTCTCCTGCGATTATGTCCAGACGGGGCACCACGGCAACTGGTCCTTTTCCGATGAATTTTATGATGCAGCGGACGGAGATGTCTATTTTATAGACGCCCCGCCGTCCATCACTGACAGTGTGGATTTTCCTGCCAGTGAATTGAAGCGGGGATTACTGGAAAAAAGAAAGCTGATACTGGATTTTCGCTCCGCTCCCAATTCGGTTACCTTAAAATAACCCTATCCCTGGGAGCGAGATTTTCATTCGTTGTTATGTAAGCATTCTCTCGTTTTACCTGAGAACCTATCCTTTAATGGTAGGAAAAAGATCCGACAGCGTTAATATTTGCCGTGCCTCTGTTCTGCACCATCACGCGGTATTTTCCTGTCTTTGAAACCACAAAAGCGTGGGACATAGCCCCGTCTCCCTCTATACACGTCACATTGTTGTAAGGGTCCATAATGCCAAGCCAGTATGTCTGATTAGATGGTGTCGAGGTACAGGACGCCTCTATTGTCTGCCCTGCCTTCAGGTATATTTGATCTGCCACACATCTGGTGCCCGGCTTAACCGTCCAGTTAAAGCCTACCGCTTCTTCGGGAGCTATTCCCATAACGCTATATTCCGCCTGGGTGCTTTCATATACCAATTTATAACCGGTATCCTTCTCCGCAGGAATGGAAATGATTTTCTGCCCTTCCTTTAAATCGCTGACAACCTCGACATTTTCCGTCATTTTATAAATCTCATCGTTGATTACTGCCAGTCCTCTTCCCGCCGCATATGCGGTAGTCATGCTCAGCATGGTGAACATAAAGGCAATCAAAAACGTAAAGCCTTTCGCCCTTTTGGCCGCGTTCCTATATCTTTTCATGTAGTCTATTCTCCTCTCCAGAGAATGCCGGCTCTCATATAACAGAGAAAACGTATCCTTTTCCTCATCCGTCCCCGGCACCTCGCTCATAATGTCAATAATAACCTCAAAATATTGTTTCGGCGTCATCTCATCGCTCATGGCTTCTGTCGCCTTTACATCGCAATGGTATTCGCTCCACTCCCTCACATGGGCCATCAGCCTGCCAGAAAAAGTATCAAAATGCTCCACCACTTTGGCACAAAGGCAGCAAAACTTGTACAACACGTCGCAATTCTTATAATGCGTCAATTCATGGTAAAAGATGACAGTCAACTGCTCCCTGCTGTAATACCGACAAGGAAGCACTACTTTCGGGCAGATAAGTCCGCTAAACATCGGACTTAAAATGTTGTCATTCCAGTATAATTTCACCTTGCGCCTGATGTGCAGCTTCCGGCAAATCCTCTGAAACTCCCTTTGAACGTATTCCTCCTCCACAGGGATGTTTTCCCTGTATGTTCTGTACCAACTGCCGTTCTGCTTTCTGTGTTTTTTAATATTAGATAAAGCTAAAGAACTCCAGATGATGCCGGCAATAAAAAAGGCAGCTATCATCAAACCCGCCACCGAGAAATTTAACTGCCATATATGATCCGTCTGTATATATCCTCCTGCTGTAAGATTGATTGCGATATAACAGACCGGCAGTAAATGCATCAGAGAAACTAACCTTAGATTGACATAAACAAGATTGGGATCCCATTTTAAAAAAACGTTCTTGCCAAGCGTCCAGAATCCCAATCCAATGGTACCCGTAATGATTGTAATAAACAATGCAAAAATTAATTGACTAATCCAGATCATCTAATTTCTTCTTAAGTCTATCAGCGTCATCTTTCGTAAGCATATCTTCACAAAGCTGGCAGACCATGTTTGCCATATCGCCTTTCGCGAAAAAGCGAGCGTTTTCATTCATCGTCGTCTTCCAGAACTCCTCTTTACTTACCACCGGCTGGTAATAAGAATATCTGCCTCTTCGATACGCTGTCAAAAACCCCTTTCTTACAAGTCTTGCTAAAAATGTGGAAACAGTTTGCGGTTTCCATTTTTTTCCATTCTCTTCGTTGACTTTATCCATAATTTCCTGTAAAGCCATTTCCTCCGTAGAATCCCAAATAGTTTTCATAACGAGTCTTTCGCATGCTGAAATATCGTTAGTTTCCATGTTTTTTCTCCTTTCTACTCCGTGTACCACACGGGACATAGCGCGCACTACGTTCGTAAATAGAATACCATTTTTATTCCTATTTTTCAAGTCATTCATCCAATGCGCCGCTTTTTTCTTTTAAATACAGCACTTTTCCTTTGAATCTCTTTTTATTTAAGAAAAATACTATATGTATCGTAATTATATCGTATCTCAAAAAAGAAATCCACCCTATCTTACACTTTTTTTGTGTAATTTGTAACAGTTCAGCCATAAGCAGTCTCGTAGGCGAATCATGCTTGCATGAATGAGCATACGACACTGCTTATGAGCAGAACGCCCGTTCATGAGCAATTTTGAAGCCCGTAGTGCGAGATTGCGAATGGCGTGGGCGGAACTGTTACTGTAATTTTAATTCATACTATTTTTTTTACATAAGGTATCTTTTTCAGCACCACAGTAACCGCCAGGGCGCTCACAAATACCAAAATTTCATAGATGAGTACGGCGGCCATACTGTTCATCCGGACGCTCAGGTCATAATAAAATTTCTCATAGAGGCTGACAAACAAATCGGAAAACAAATAAATGCCAAACGAACAGCCCCCTATCCCTATCACAGCGTTCCAGAACCATTCCGCTTTGACGATGTCTCCGAGATACCGCGCCAGATAAAACAACGCCGCTGCCGTTACGGAAATATTTAAGAACGTCCTGTCCTCTAAAAACAGCATATTTTCCGCCCCAGCCCTGTACTCACGATACGTCAAGCACACTTCCGCTGCCACGCCGCCCAGAAAAATAACGGCGCTAAGAAGGGCATAGCTTTTCTTCTTCTCCACATAGCGTTCCAGATAGTATCCCAGAAACAGCATCCCAATATAAACAGAAAAGAACGGCTCTGTAAACATATAGCTAAAGGCAAGGCCCGGAACATAATGGATTAGCACCGGTGCCCCTCCCATGATCACCACAGAGATCACAATCAGAAGCTGGAACTCCCTTCTTTTCATATGGACGGACAATATCTGCCAGAAAGGCAGCGTGAGAAGTATCCCAAGATATAAATACAAATACCAGTAAGCATTCGTGATATGGCGCTGATAAATGATTTTGAAGTATTCCAGCAGATTGACAGGCCTTCCCGCCATATACATACTTCTGGCATAATAGAGAAAAGAAAACACCAGGATTACTGCCACAATCCGCAGGATACGGGACAGATGTTTCCGGGAATCGTCGGTTTTTCCCAGCAGAAGCGCTCCGGAAATCATCACAAATACCGGGACTGCCGTCTTACAGGCAAAAAAATAGGCAAGGGAGATCCACCAGAGTTTTGACTCCGGAGTTCTCGACAAAAAAATGCCGCTGTTGGTGTGGTTGACGATGACAAAAAAACAGGCAATAATTCGCAATAGCTCCAGATAGGCTGTTTTTGTCCTTTTCTCCGTTGGGGTTCCCAGGTCCATCTTACGTTTTTCCATGCTTCCTCTCATTCTGCCGCCGATCGGCGGCCTTTCCATCAAGGGGATTTTGTCTTATAGCTGTCTCTCTACTCCATAATCTTTACTACCACGACTCCATCTATGATCTGAATGGAACCGCTGTCCGGATAGCTCGGCATGGCCTGCACTTCCTCCTGTTCCATCAGCTCCACGATTTCCTCATAGCCGCAAAATCTTGGGGCGAACCCTAAGAACTTCGTAATAATGTGGTTTCTGGAATAGGCGTTAACGTTACTCTCCATTTTTCCGCCAAGTCCAAAAGCTGCGCCCACCAGGCTCCCCATATGGTTGGTTTCGTCATTGATTTCATTGCCGACGAGCGCCAGCGGCAGGGAATCGTTATACCCCTCTAAACTTTTAATCTGCGTTACCATCGTCTGGAAGTAAGACAGATCATGGTATTTCGTATATTCCAGGGACATATAGCAGCCATTTCCGTACCAGATGTAGATGGCAATCATAATCACGGAAGTCAGTGCAGCAATCCACTGGGTCCCTTTTCTTACAATCTCCTTTTTATCAAAGGATACGCAAAAGCGATCCGCCCAGATAAGGTGAAAAACAGACACAAATACGACCGAATACGCCATCAGAGTATACACCCAGCCGTTCGGCGTCATGATATAAATCAAATATACTGCAACGGGAAATACCAAAAAGCTAAGAACAAGGAACACCTTTTTGATTTTACATCCCTTCTCCCCAAAAAGCAGGCAAAGCGCGCCAATTCCCCAGGACGCCATCATCAGAAAATAACATTTTCTTACATAGGAAGTAGGGTTTAAGCACATCACATCATGGCGGAACAGATTAACAAAATCCAGATAGGCCCCTTTGACGGCAGCGGCTATCTCTTTGAGATTCGTCTGCCCCATAGTGTCCAGGCCCTGGTAAGAATTTACCTGCAACCCCCAGTATGCCACCAGAAACTTATGCAGGATGAAGTAGAGTATCATGCCCGCCGCTAACACCAGGACATAGCGCAGCGCCAGAAAAACGATATCGCCCCAGGTGTGTTCCTCCTTGGAAAATGCACAAATTAAGAGGATGCTCATGACAAACAGGCAAGCCGTATTTGAAAAATACGCCTGATAGGTGCCCAGGGAACAGGCGATGCATACTACCGCCACAAGATTTAGCAAAATCTTCTTTGGAAAGCGAATCACCAGCCACGCCGCAAACACGCTTAGCAAAACTGCCGATGTATAAAATGCAGCCGTGTACATAAACACAAAGGTGCCTGTCACCGCCGGGAAAGAAAGGAAGAATCCCCCCAGCGCCGCCGCAAACAGCGGGCTTTTCATCTTGAACATATCGGCAGTGAGCGCGGCAGATAACGCCAGCAGGAACAGGGAAACCATGCCATTGATCAGCGGCAGGGAGTAGTTGCCAAACTGCGCTCCAAAAGCGTCCCCCAAAATCCTAAGGAACCATCTTCCCGACTCCGCGCCGGTGCCATAGCCTGCGGGCGTGTTCATCAATTCGTCATAGTTATATAATTTGTTCGTAAAACCGTAAAGATGAGTCATAAGGCCAATGACCACCGCCCCGAAAAATGCAGCTTTTACGGTTTTGGGTATCTTTCCCCATACTTCTTTTACAAATCCATCCGGCGTACTCATGGCTGCATTCATGCTTCTTCCTCCCCCTGTTTTCTAAATATAATCAGTTTACTCAAAATGTAATTGATGATCACTACTAACACGCTTGCAATCACTTTTATCACAGAGTCGTTAAAGTGCAGGACTTCCACAAAGAGTGCCAACATTCCCGTCTCTAACACGCCGGATAAGACTCTGGCTGATACAAAGGTTCCAAATTCCCGTGCCATCGTTTTTCCATCTAAACTTTGGGATTGAAATACATAGACTTTATTGACCCAGAAAGCAAAAATTACCGCCGCAACCCATGCCACCCCGTTGCTGATCAGATAGTCTATGCCAACCGCTTTGGTACAGAGAAAATATACAGCATAATTTACCAGGGTCGTCATAACGCCCCAGAAAATATAACTGATCAATTCCCGGTACTTCTCCATAATTTCTTTCCATTTTCCCATCTTTTGCCTCCGTGCTGCGGCTGTTTTAAAAGTTCTCTTTCCGTAAGCTGGCAAACGGCTGCAGATTTTGGCGCAGCGCAAAACCTGCGGTTAAAAATTTTTAACTCTCGTTTTGATTTTCACTCTTCTTCCCGCACGGTCCCCATCCGGTTTCTTCCTCCACGATAAACCTGGGCCGCTCTTTTACTTCGTCATAGATTTTCGCAATGTAATAACCGATAATGCCGATGGCGACCATCAGGATGCTGCCGGTAATCAGCTGGAGCATAATCACTGTGGTAAATCCCTCCAGGGCGTCTCCCGTCATGAATTTTACCAGCGTCTGTATCCCTAGTACCAGAGCAAACAGAAAAAACACGATGCCGCTTACCGTGACAATCTGCAGCGGAGCGGAAGAAAAGGAGGTAATATTGGTTACGGCGTATTTCACCAGGGACTTCATCGACCATTTGGAAACTCCCTGGACACGCTCCTGCACTTCAAATTTGACTGTCGCAGAGCGGTATCCTACCCAGGAGGAAATGGCGCGGAAAAAAAACTGCTTTTCCGGCATCTTCAAAATGGTGTCCACCACCTGGCGGTCCATCAGTTTAAAGTCGGAGGCATTCCTCATATCGATTCCGGTGGCTTTGCTAATCAGGGTGTAAAACATTCCTGCCGCCCATTTATGGAAGATCCCCTCTTTTCCTCTGGATCGTTTCACGCCTTCCACGACTTTGTAGCCCTGCTCCCATAGGCGGTACATCTCTACGATTTTCTCAGGAGGATGCTGCAAGTCGCAGTCAATCACGACACAGGCATCCCCCTTTGCATAGGCAAGCCCTGCCATCATTGCCGCTTCCTTTCCAAAATTTTTAGAAAAGGAAATCCCCCGCACGCCCGGATCTTTCTCTGCCGCCTGCTCAATCTGATTCCAGGTGGCATCCTTAGAACCGTCATTGACAAACACAAGCTCATAAGGTATCCCGGCGGTCTGCAGGATGCCCCCAATCGTCTCCGCCGTAACCGGTATCATAGCCTCCTCGTTAAAAGCGGGAATAATCACTGATAACATCATTTCTCCCCCTGTCTTATCCTATTGTATATACTTTCGGCGGATGCAGGATAAAATCACTGTTAAAAGCCTGGGTATAAGCCCCCGCATTTTGGAACAGGAACATATCGCCCGGCTCTACCCTGGTGATATCTTCTGCCGTAAAAAACCGGTCGTTCTCCATACAGGTGCAGCCACAGATCAGCTGTCTCTGCACCTTCTCCCTCTCCTGCTGCACTTCCAGGCGATAGGGCGGCGTGCGGTGGTTCATAAAAGGGTTGATGTGGAGCAGAGTCCCGTCTAACGTCACAACCCGCTCGCCCCGGATATCCCGGATATTGTGCACTCTTGTCAGATACTCTAAGGAAGTCGCTAATACAGAAGCCCCCGGCTCTAAGATAAGCCTTGTTTCCTGCGGCGTAAAGCCTTCTCTTAGTTCCCCGCAGATACAGGAGGCATATTCTTCCATGGTGGGTTTTCCCTCTACCCTTTGTCCTCCAAAAAAGCCGCCGCCCATATCAACATAACGCAGCTTAAGATCGTATTCTTTGGCGATTTCTACCGCTTTCCGTGCCAGCATGGTAAACACCTTTGCACTCCTGCTTTTGGTGCTGGTGTGCAGATGAAGCCCATCGATTTTCGCGCCTGCGCTCCGCAGGATGTCTACCGCCCTGCCGAAATCTCCGTTTTCATAGCAAATGCCAAAACGGCTGACTTCCTCTCCTGCCGTAGTTTCTCCCGGACAGAGCGCTTCCAAATCAAAATTGACCCTAAGTCCTGCTCCAGGCCTCTCCTCTTCCATCCCGGAAGAAAGAAAAGCCCCATAAGCTTTCACTTCCTCCATATGATCCAAATTGATGATACTTCCCTTGCGGTAAGCTTCCGACAGGGTTTCCCCTTTGCAGGGCCCATTCAATATGATATTTTTGGGGGATGTAAATTGTTTGGCGTACTCATATTCATCCGCGGACACCGTCTCCACATACCATCCCATTTTTTCTACTGCATAGCGGATTAGGTTTGCATCATGATTGGTTTTTACCGAATATCCAAACTCTGCCCTGCCCTCCCACTGTTCCAAAAACGGATCCATGATGGCGCGGCAGTTTTGCTCAAACTTTTTTAAGTCAATCAGATAACATGGCGTTTCGTAGTCCTGCCAATCTATCATAGGGGTTCCCTCCATCCATCTTTGCGCGGAATGCAGTCTGTGATATCGATCATCCGGATATCTTTTTGGGCGAAAATGCCCGGCTTTTTCACCACAAGCTCCTGGTCTAACGGTTCCCTTCGCAGCCATTTTACAAGGGCTTTTGGCAGATCCACGCCGGCTAAGTGGCTGAACGGATAGCCGCCGCCAAAGCGGGCGTTCAGCTCCAACACATAGATGCCTTCTTCCGTGACAAAGACGTCCATATCCAGATTGCCGATATGGCCCAATGCTTTTCCCACCGCAGTGCCCACTGCCTCCACTGCCGCATCCTCCACCACCTGGGCGCAGTCCGTCTCCCCGGAACGCATGGCGATTTTTTTCCTGACAACGGTCAGATGATGGTTTCCTTCCAGGTCATGGATGACATCCAGCCCATATTCCTGCCCTTTGATTTTTTCCTGGAACAGAACCGAAACTTCTTCCTCGAAAGCAGATTCGTATTTCAGATAAGACTGGAAAATCTCACGCTTTACCTTTTTGGCTAAAACCTCTAATTCTTCCTCATTGTCCGCCTGGTAAACAGCGATCGATCCCATGCCCCACCGGGGTTTTATGATAACGGGATAGCTGATTTCCCCCGCCTTTAACGCCGCTTTTACTTCCTCTAATCTGCAGTAGGTTTTCGGCGCTGCCAATCCTGCTTTCCGGCAGAACTCAAAGGTCTTCCATTTATCATTGCAGACCGCAATCACTTCGGGGGATGAGACAATGACCGTCACGCCCTCTCTGGCAAACTCCTCCTTATGCTGTGCCAGCATCAGCAGGTCTACATCAAACAGGGAAATGATGGCCGATATCTCATGTTCTTTACAATAACGTTTTAAAAACGGAATATAATCTTCGTCGTAAATCAAAGGCGTTATCACGCTTTGATCTCCATAGTAAAAAACGGGAGAAAGGGGAGTGCTGTTTCCCACGTGCACTTCCCCTGTTCCCTGTAAGGCCTTTTTAAAATATTCTACTAAATATCCCCGCCGTCCTGCGGAGGTTAATAAAATGTTCATCTTTCCTCTCATTCCGCCGCCATCCGGCGGTCTTTACCACATTTCTGCCTTGCTTTTATCTGAGGCTTTCCGGCTTACCCTGCGATTATCTCATCATCTTCAGCGTCCCCGACGCACACCTCGATACAGCGCAAATCCGCCCCCAGGGCTTTGATGGAATGCTCTTTCCCCGCTGCGATGCTGACGGTGGAGCCTGCCATTAAGTCCACTTCCACGCCTTCCAACATGAGTTTTCCCATACCGGAAAGCACCGTGATGGTTTCTGTGTGTTTCAGATGCTTATGCTTTGGCATCGCCTTTCCCGCCACCACTTTGATACGTTTTGTCACGCTGCGAATGCCGTCATCCTCGTCATTGTCA
Source organism: uncultured Roseburia sp. (assembly GCA_947627165.1). GTDB lineage: Bacteria > Bacillota > Clostridia > Lachnospirales > Lachnospiraceae > Roseburia. Next base: position 808 of record CANQUZ010000030.1, on the reverse strand, counting down.
ATGGTTTTGATGGTCCCCCACCGGCGTTCCTCATATTTTGAGGTGTCCTCTATATGTTCTAAGCAGTTTTTGATGTAGGAGCTCTGATGCTTGTCCGCCACCAGGATACCGTCATGGGATGCAGCAATTACCATATTTTTCGCGCCCATCACGACCATAGGAACTCCCAGCACATTGATGGCATGGCTGTTTTCACAGGTATCATCCCAGGTCACATCCCCGATGCTGTTTTCCGGCATCTCCTCCGTGAGGGTATTCCAGGTTCCCAAATCTTTCCAGATATCGTCATATTTGATCGCGGCGATATCTTTCCAGTGCTCTAATACCTCGTAATCGAAACTTTTCTTTGGCAGTTTTTCATAATCTGCCGCCATCTGGCTGTAATCGGTTCCCACACCGTATTTTTCTAACCACTGTGCCGCCAAGGAAAGCTTAAAGCAGAATACGCCGCAGTTCCAAAGCGCTCCCTCCGCCACTAATTTCTCGGCTGTTTCCTCGTCCGGCTTTTCCCGAAATCCTGCTACTTTCAGGAGTTCTTTTTCCTCCTGCTCCGGCAAGATATAACCGTATTTAGTGGAAGGGTAGGTGGGCACGCCGCCAAGAAGGCCGATGGTCTTGTCTCTGGAGGCAATCTGTTCTCCCAGCTTTTTGATGCGGTTGAAAAATTCTCCGGATGTATAGGGGTCTACCGGCAGAAATGCCACCACGTCGTCCTCTTTTGCCCCTTTGACAGACAAAAGGTATGCGCAGGATAACATCACGGCGGGAAAGGTATCCCGGCGCATCGGCTCTACCGCCACCTCCACAG
>CANQUZ010000029.1 GCA_947627165.1 uncultured Roseburia sp. | reverse complement strand
TGCATCACTTCCTCGCTGGTGGAGGTCAGCTGGGTGACAGCAATCAGCAGCGGCCTGCTGCCGTCCGGCCTTGTAAGCCCCTCAAGCGCGCCCTGCATCATTGCTTTTGTCCCTGCCGCATGGACGTTGCACATATCCACATCCAGCCCTGACAATACGGACATTGCTTTTTTAACCGTATTGGGGATATCGTGCAATTTTAAATCTAAGAAAATCTTATGCCCCATCTTCTTAATGGTTCTTACAATCTCCGGCCCTTCCGCATAAAATAATTCCATCCCGATTTTTACAAATGGTTTTTCTTCCTGAAATTTGCTTAAAAATTGAAGCGTTTCTTCTTTGCTGTTAAAGTCACAGGCAATGATTACATCTTTTCCCATATTTATCTCCATTCTGAGAACGTATTCCTTCCAAAACCGCAGGGGAAACCGTCAAAAAATGCCGTTTCCCTTGTCGGATAGGCGCTTATTTGCGACGTTCTCGGCGCAAATAGCCAAACAAATGAACTTCCTTTTTCCATCGCATTACAAATTATCGTTGTCATTATACACTTAGTCACTAGGATTTTCAAGCCATTTGGAATTGCGCCACCCTTCTTTTATTTTTTGTATAATTCCACTAACTTTTGCTGTATTTTGCCAAATAAATTGCATTTTTTGTATATTTTTAACAAAAGTCTGTGTATTGCATCATCCTTTATGCTATAATGTCAAAAAATGCTACTGTCAAATAGTTCAGAAAGGATGGATACTTCATGACATTACCCAAACCTCTAAAATACCTCCTTTTTCTGCTTTTGATTGCCGGATGTCTCTTCTGGCTGCATCCCCAGCAGATGTACGCCGCCGACAAAACGGTTTCCATTACCTCCTGTCAATTAAACAATCGGGGAAACAAAGTCACAATAAAGGCGAAAGTCCAAAAAAAGAACAGTTCCTATGGAAAAAAACTCTATCTGCTCGCCTTAGACGGGTACGCTTCGGAATCGACTCCCCTGAAGGCTTCGCCCCTCGCTTCCAAAAATAACAAAAAAGGCACTATAACTTTTCAAATAAAGTATAAAAGCACAATGCTTTACCAAAAGTTTGCCCTTGCCTATAAAACGAAGGGAAAATACAAAGTCATCAGCAATCCTTATTATATTACCAATCCGGAAGTCCTCGCCACCTATCGCGGGAGCGGGCCGAAAACCATTTCCAAGAAGGGACTGCAGCCAGAGGATTTGGAGGAAGCTTTAGAACTGCGCACCCAGCACGCCGTCATCAACTGGACGGTGGATTCGCTTCTGACTAAGAATTGCACCAACAAGCTCCCCTACAAATACCGCGGGAAGACTTATTATTTTAACGCCGATATGTTAGACTACAACGATGCGCAGGTACAGGCCTACAATGCCGCAGGGGCAAAAGTGACCATTATCCTCCTGCTGCCCAACAGCTCCAATTCCCAGACCAACGCCATGCGCTATAAAGGTTCTTCCTACGCAAAATACAGTTCCTTTAACACTTCCACCCAGAACGGATGCCGCACCTTTGAAGCTCTTATGAGCTATCTCGCCGCGCGCTACGGCACAAAGGCGAATTACGTTTCCGGCTGGATTTTGGGAAATGAAGTCAACAACCAGAACGAATGGAATTACGGCGGCAACAAAAAATTGTCCTCCTACATGGCCAATTACGCCAGAGCTTTCCGCATCTGCTACAATGCAGTAAAAAGCGTCAGCAAAAACTCCAATGTGTACATCAGCCTGGATTACAACTGGAACTGCGACCCGGACGCCTCCGGCAACCGCTATTTTACCACGAAAAGCACGCTGGATGAATTTTACCGGCAGATCAATAAGAACGGCAAAATTGTTTTCCACATTGCTTACCACGCTTATCCGCAGGGACTGGTCAACCCGATTTTCTGGGACGACGCCCTTGCCTCAAATTCCGTGGACAGTACTTTTATCACGTTCCGGAATCTAAATGTGCTGACAAATTATGTCAAGAAACAGTTTGGGAAGAAATATACCATTATGCTCTCTGAGCAATCCTTTAATTCCACTAAGGGCGAAGCCGTGCAGGCGGCCGCCTATGCCTACGCTTATTATATGTGCGAGGCAAACAGCATGATCGAGTCCTTTATCTATGGAAGGCACATTGACCATCCAATCGAGATGGAGGACGGATGTTACTGGGGGCTTAGTGACAGCTCCCGCACGAAACGTATGATTTGGCACGTATTTCAGAATATTGATACCTCTGAATCCTTTAAATTCACAAGCCAGCTGGTAAAATACACCAACCTGAGAAGCTGGACTAAAATCAGCGGCTTTAAAAAATCCAAATATCAGGCAATGCCGAAAATCAACCGGAAGCCTGTGCTCGGAAGCGTGTCAATGGAAGCCACGAACAAAGCGACTTTATTCTGGCAGAAAGTGGACTTTACCGACGGCTACGAAATCTACCGCAACGACAAAAAAATTGCAACGATTATGGATTCCTCTGTTTTGGGCTATACCGATGATGAGATCACTGCCGGAGAGACTTACACCTACCGGATACGCTCCTTCAAGTTTATCCCGGGCAAAGAAAATGCGAATGAAAAAGGCGCTTTGTTCAGCTCCTACTCCAATAAGCTAAAGATAACTGCCACCACCGGAAAGGCTGCCTTAAACGAGGACGGCTGCACAGTCTCCGGCAAAAACATTACGCTTTCCTTTGCAAAGCAGGAGGGCGTCAGCGGGTACGAAGTAGCGCGTTCCACCGCTGCCGACGGCGCTTATACCACCATCGCCCAAACCAACAAGACAACGTTTACGGACAGCGATACGATTTCCGGAACTACCTATTATTATAAGGTGCGGGCATATGTCCAGAAGAACGGTTCCAATTATTACGGGGCATATTCTGATGCCATCCGTTTACAGGCCCGCATACAGCTTGACGTAAAAGCCACTGACAGCGAACTCCTTCTTTCCTGGACGGCATGGCCCGACGCCTCCAAATACCAGATTTACTGCTCCGACGACGGCGGAGAGAGCTTTACGAAAATCAAGACGGTCAATGACCCCAACACGCTCACTTACTCCTGCTCGGATTACCGCATCAATCAGACAACCTTCTTCTTTGATGTGGGGGAAACTTACCTCTTTAAAGTCCGGGCATCGTCGGGCAATAGCGAATCAAATATTGCGGATATCAAAATCAAAAAAGATCTGTTGAAGCCGGAAGCGTCTAACCGGAATGCCACGGCGCCGACACAGGAAACGGAAGTATTAGAGACATCTGAACCGGAAGAAACGGAAACAGCAGAAACCGAAACAACAGAAACCGAGGCAACGGAAGCAGCGGAAACCGAGAAACCGGAACTCCCTGAAACAGCTTCTACAGAGTCAACCCCTTCTGAGGACAAGGACAGCGAGACATCAGAGGCTCCGTCAGATTCCCCGTCTGCAGAAGAGGAGGACCATTCCTCAGAACCTCTGGATACGGAAACTCCGGAAGATAAGCCGACTGTTCCTCAGGATACCGAAATTCCGGAAGATAAGCCGACTGTTCCTCAGGATACCGAAATTCCGGAAGATAAGCCATCTGTTCCTCAGGATACCGAAGTTCCGGAAGATAAGCCGACTGTTCCTCAGGACACCGAAATTCCGGAAGATAAGCCGACTGTTCCTCAGGACACCGAAGTTTCGGAAGATAAGCCGGTTGTTCCTCAGGACACCGAAACTCCGGAAGATAAGCCGGTTGTTCCTCAGGACACCGAAACTCCGGAAGATAAGCCGACTGTTCCTCAGGACACCGAAGTTCCGAAAGTTATGCCGACAGAGACGCCAGATACAGAAACCACCGAATCCGGCGTTTTGGAAACGCAAGATACGGAAACAGCAAAAACGGACAGCACAGTCAAAGAACTACCAACCGCTGACTAATTTTTCCATAAGAAAGAGGAGCAGGCAGTGCCAAACGGTACTGCCTGCTCCTCTTTATCAGAAACTTATTCATTTCCTATTTGAAAAAAGTCCCGAATCTGTCCTTCAATGATTTTCATCAGCCTGGTCCGCGCCTCCACACTGGCCCATGCAATATGAGGCGTAATAATCAAGCGGCCGCTGTCTTTGATGTTCCGCAGGGGATTCTCTTCGCTCATCGGCTCCACAGAAAGCACATCCAATCCTGCCGCCGCAATGATCCCCTTTTCCAATGCCTCCGCCAAATCCTGTTCTACCACGATTGGCCCTCTTCCAAGGTTTAAGAAGATAGCGGAAGGCTTCATTTTGGCAAAAGCGTTCTTATCCATGAGTCCCTTTGTATTTTCATCTAAGGGAGCATGAACCGATAGGATATCCGACTGCCCCAACAGCGTATCCAAGTCCACGCGTTCATAATCCGGCTGGTTGTTTTTTCCGGAAGTGGAATAATAACTGACATGACAGCCAAAAAGCTTTGCAATCTCAGCCACTCTCCTTCCAATCGCCCCCATGCCGATAATCCCCCAGCGTTTTCCGTACAGTTCATGGAATACTTTATCAAAATGGGTGAACATCACGTCTCCCACATATTGTTCCGATTTCACATATTGATTGTAATAATCCAAATGCTCTAATAAATAAAACAAAAGGGCAAACGTATGCTGGGCAACCGTCTCTGTGGAATATCCCGCCACGTTCCGCCATGCGATGCCGCGTTTTTCCAGATAATCTTTATCCAGGTTATTCGTCCCCGTCGCAGTGACGCAGACCAGCTTTAACCGCTCTGCCTCCCCAATGGTGGTTTCATTGATGGCTACTTTATTTAATATAATTACATCCGCATCCCTTGTGCGCTCCCGCGCCTCCTCCGGCGTGGAAAAATCATATTTTACCACTTCCCCTAATTTGTCGTACCCGGAAAGGTCAATATCTTCCCCAATGGTCTTTACATCTAAAAAAACAATCTTCATGCAGTTTCTTCCTCCCTGCCCTCTTCCTGATTCAAATATTCTTTCAAAGCTGCCATGCGCTCTAAAGCCATCCGGTACCCCTCGTCATAGAGCCTTCTCAATTTGGCGGTATCTGTCTCCGTCCTGCCCACCTCATAAATATTTTCCGGCGCTATGACAAACGCCTTTCCCTCTTTTTCTAAGGCAAGCAGCTCTTCCATATCGGAATTGTAACGCTCTGCGCGTCCCCTTAAATCCTCTGCAATCTTCGGATATCTGCGGTAAAGCCTGCTGGTAATCTCTGTGACAGGCTCTGTCTTCTTGACATAGCCGCGCTCCCTGGTCAGCACCGCCACAATCTTATCGCAGCCCTGTTCTAAGGCGCGCCGGAACGGGATGGAGTCCGAAAGCCCGCCGTCGAGGTAATAATGCCTGCCGATTTTCACCGGCTGAAACAGGATGGGCAGGGAGCAGCTTGCCACCAGGGTATCCCGCATATCTTTGCCCCTCGGCACCTCTAAATACTCTGCCTTCCCTGTGTGCAGATTCGTAACCGCCGCCTCCACGACTCCCGGATATCTGCCGAACGCCTCGTAGTCAAAGGGAACTAATTCGTAGGGCACTTCTTCAAACACAAAGCCGATGTTATAAAACGTCCTCTTCCTGCGGTCTATCAGATGGCGCACTCCCATGTAACGCTTATCCGCCATATAATTTTCCATCACTTCCAGATTTCTTCCCTTTTGCCCGGAAAGATAGGAGACGCCGAAGGCAATGCCTGCCGAGACGCCGATAAAATAATCCGGCATCACTCCCTCTTCTAAAAACGCGTCCATAACCCCGCAGGAAAAGACGGTACGGTTCGCCCCTCCTTCAAAAATCATTCCCAGTTTTTTGTTCTGTCCTTCCTTATCTGCCATTCTATATTGCCAACCTTCTTTTTATTCTGCCTTTCCCGCGCCGTCCTCTCTCTCCACCACATACATGGTAACGCCGCGGATTTCCTTTACTTTTACAATCTCGCCCGCCTCAAAGGTCTTCCCCTCTTCAAAGGCGCGTGCCGTCCATTCCTGACCTTTGAACACAGCCGTCCCTGTCCCTTTTATATTATCCACGGCTTCTGTGAGGCAGACGTTCTGCCCAATCCCCGCCTCATAGTTGGTGCGTACCAGGTGCGGCTTGAAATATTTCAGTGCCCAAGGCCTTGTAAAAAACAGCAGCACTACGGATACCGCCACAAACACCACAAACTGCCATACCACGTTCAATCCGATCCCATAGCACAACAACGCCGCAACGGCTCCTCCCGCAAACCAGATAGCGGTCAAACCGACCGTTACGATTTCTATTAACGCAAACACGATGATACAAGCGATCCAGATCATTGCTTCCATTCTTATCCCTCCCCTAATAGAAGCCGCCATTCCTGCTTCCCTTCTTTTTTCTAGTATATCATAAACTATTTTCTATTTCTATGGTTAATTATATGCCATATTCTGCCGAAACATATAGCAAAATGACAGTTGTTTTTACATAAAATCCCTGTGACCAATAAGCCGCCATCCGGCGGCGGAATGAGAGGTAAGCCATGGCTACAGTTTTTAGTACAGCTTTTGCGGGAACAGCGACTTCTTTAAGCTCTTCCTATTATATGAGACGCCTTTACGCCGACAATGCGGCTGCAAAAACAGATTCTTCCAGGGCGCTTATGCGCAAATCCACCCTATCTTATGCGGATTCCCACGCCTTGCGGCGCGCCATCAAGAATCTGGGTTCTTTTTCTTACGACGACGATCATTCCACGGACATCCGCAACAGCGTGTCCGCTTTTGTCAACACTTACAACAACCTGTTGGATTCTTCCGGCACGTCCTCCGACAACGAACTCCAGAAGAGCTGCAAGGGGCTCAAAAAACTGACGCAGGAATATGCGGACGACCTGAATAAAATCGGCATTACCGTCAACAAAGACGGCACTTTAAAGACACGCACCGATTTATTCGCCAATGCGGATATTTCTAAATTCAAAGAGCTCTTTTCCAAGGATTCAAAGTATATGCAGCGCGTTTCTTCCTATTCAAAACGCATGGAGCTGCGGGGACAGGAACTGGATGCCGAGGAAACGCAGGAGGAGCTGTTAAAACAGCAGCCCAAAGAAAAGGGCATCGCGCAGGCATTTCTTCTGCCGGGACAGGCGGATGCTGGCAGCGCCTCCCCGGATTTGGCGGACGGCGGCATTGGCTCCCATATCAATGTTGTTTTATAACCCTTAAAATCTCAGAAGCCGCATGACGTCCTTTCGGATTGTCATACGGCTTCTTTTTTCATTCAGGTTTTTCTTTTTATTCCATCGTAATCTCTATCTGATTCCCCTGCACTTTGACGCGGGCATAGCTCCCGCAAATCAGCGGCATCATTGGGGGCAAATGCCCGATATCCGCATCCATAATGATGGGAACATGGTATTCTTCCAACAGGTCTGTCACCGCGTGATAAGCGTCCAGTCCCATCATTTCCTGTCCGAAGACCAGCGGGCGTCCGATGAGAAACCCTTTCACATGAGAAAACCATCCCGCGTGCTTCATCTGCCAGACTGCCCGGCGGATTGCCATCACATTCAGGTCGCAGGACTCTAAAAACCAGAGGATTCCCTCGTCTTGATAACGCTCCGAAAACTCCGCCGCCTTGTCATAGTTTGTCCCCAGCAGATTCACCAGGCAGTCCATGCAGCCGCCTATCAGCCTTCCCTCTACGTTCACTTCCGCCTCCGGGACAGCCTCTTTCTTCCCCGGCAGAAAGACCTTTAATTCTGTTTTCTCCGTCAGGTGGTACGGCAGCAACGGATGTTCCTCGTCTTTCAGCCCTTCTCTCTCCCAGAGTTCATAACCGCGGACTGTTTTTTTCGTTCCCCGAAGCAGCTGGTAGGCATCCTCTAAACTCTCATGCCACGGCTCCATGCCAAAAGCGGAGGCGCAGGGCCCGTAGACAGAAGCTGTGTCGCAGAGAGTCGCCAGCAAAAATGTCATATTGGTATTGTCTGAAAATCCCATGTACCACTTTGGTTCCGCCTGTTTGATTTTCTCAAAATCTACATAATCCAAAACCTCGCACATCAATTCCCCGCCGCCGCAGGAAATCAAAACATCGTTCTTGTCACTGCAATAGTACTCTGTCAATTCTTCCCCACAGGCTTTGGGCGTGTTGCTAATCCCAATGCCCTTTCCTTCATAGCAATTCGGACCTAAGTCCAGCTTATGCCCCCTCTCTGTAAACCTTTCCTGCGCATTATCAAAGGCGCTGCGGTACGGTTCTGTATTACATCCAAAGGAAGGCGCCACAAATCCAATGGTTCCATGCTCCGGCAAATCGTTCGGATACCTCATCTTCGTTCTCCTTTCCAACTGCTGCTATTTTTTACAACGTATCTTTATGTAACAGTTCAGCCATAAGCAGAACGCCCGTTCATGAGCAATCAGCTTACGATAGTAAGCTTTGAAGCACGCAGTGCGGGATTGCGAATGGCGTGGGCTGAACTGTTACCTTTTTATCTTAAATGATAAAAATTTTTGTTGCAATCTTTTTTTTAATGCGCTATAATATATTCATAAATCAGTTCGCAGACATAGTACATCGGTAGTATATCAGCTTCCCAAGCTGAGGAGGCGGGTTCGATTCCCGTTGTCTGCTTATCTTGTATAAAAATCTCCTTTTGGCATATTCTAAACCAAAAGGAGGTTTTTTATTATGAATTTAGATGATGTTATCTGCCCATGCTTAAACGTAACACGGGGGATGATCAAAGACGCCGTGGATTCCGGCGCATCCACCTTAGAGGAAGTGCAGGAATCCACCGGCGCAGGCACCGTCTGCGGTGCCTGTGTGGATGAGGTAGAAGAATATGTCAGGGAACTTGTTTCCGAAAAGAAATAGTGTGTTTTAAAACTGTTCCCCCACAATCTTGTAATAAGAATTGGAAGTTGCCTTAAACACAAGGAAGTAAATCACCCCAAATACCAGCAGAGTCCCCGCTAAACACGTTGCAAAAAGCGTGCGGTTGAATAACCCAAACATCGCAAGCATCCTGTTTAGCATGGGAAATGCTGCGCTTAAGTGTATGGCTGCCATGACAAGCGGCAGGAAAAAAACGGTCCGTATCTGGGAGCGGATGGCGTCCTTTACTTCTTTCCTGCTCATTCCGACTTTCTGCATGATGGCAAACCGCTCTTTGTCCTCATATCCTTCTGAAATCTGCTTATAGTAGATAATCAGCACCGTCTCCATCAAAAACAGAATCCCCAGAAACAACCCCAGAAACAGAAAGCTGCCGCTGAAAGACAAAATGCCCTCATATCGCTCCTGCTTGGACTGTACGCTGAATCCAGTCATGTTCGGCCCCTGCTGCGTGCCGGCTTCATAGAGTTGTTCCATTCTCTCCCGAACTGCATTTGCGCACGCTTTCTTCTCTTCCGCCGTCCCGTCTATGTCAACCGCCACCTCATAGTTCATTTTGGTTTTTTCCCCTCCGGGATGGAATCTCTGGACTTCCGACATCATATCGGAAAGCCTGTCGTCATCCTTTACGATCAGGTAGGTAATCCCTCCTTCGATAAGGTCTGCATATGCCGCTTCCTTTTCCGAAAGTCCCGATGTCTCCGCCACCGGATATTCTTTTCCAAAAATATCAATGGCATCTCCTGTGTATTCCGGGTAAGAGGCAACTGCAATCTCTTCTCTCCCAAAATTCCCCAGAGTTGTCTCCTGCAATGCTTCATAGTCCTCTTTTGTCATAAAGATAACCTTCCCGGTCGCCGCAATCACATCATCCGACCAGATGATCTGATTGTTTTCCCGTTTCATGCCCGCCCATAACCTGAGGCAGGTTTTTGCTCCGGTAACGGTTCTGCCCTGCTCTTTTACACTCTTTTTCACCTCTTCTAACATCTGCTTCCGCTCCTCTGCATCCGGGACAGAATCATAATAAACGTATACGTTCACCTCTCCGGCGTACTCTTTATCGGTCTGATCCTCCACTCCCACATACAGGCAGACGGTGGTAGAAATCATCACCAGAACCATCGTGGATAAAATGCAGATACTGGCAAGTCCTGCCGCGTTTTGTTTCATCCTGTAAATCATGCCTGAGACAGACGTAAAATGTCTCGCCTGATAATAATACCGCTTATTGCTGCGGAGCAGTTTCAAAAATGCAATGCTTCCCGCTGTAAAGAGGGCGTAAGTGCCTGCAATCACAAGCAGGACCGCCACAAAAAACAGCGTCAATACTTCCATGATGTTTTCCGTCGTGATTGCAATGTAGTACGCCGCCCCTAAGGAAGCAACCCCGAAAACCGCAAGGAGCAGCTTCGTCTTCGGCTCTTTCTCCCCGGTGTTCCCGCCCCTTAAAAGCTCCACAGGATTTGACAGTTTTACCTGTACAAAATTGTAAATCAGGATGGCCAGATCAAGCATCCCAAACCACACCACCGTCTGAAAAATGCCAAAACCGGAAATATAAAACGGGATGCTCTCAGAAAGCCCCGACAACCGATAGAGCAGCATGGTGAGAAATTTGTTAAACACAATGCCTATCACTATCCCTCCGCCCGTCGTGAAAAAGAACAGGAACATCGTCTCCCAAAATAACACTCTGGCAATGTGCTTCTTTTCCATGCCAAGGATGTTGTAAACCCCCAATTCTTTTTTGCGCCGCTTAATCACAAAACTGTTGGTATAGAACAATAAAATGCACACAAAAATACTGATAATGCCAAATCCCATGGATAAGATGGTTTTCAGGTTGTTGCTTCCGGGGGTATTGTCAAGCCCCGGATTGCTCTTGATGGCGCTCATCGTATAATACAGCACAACGGACAACACGCTGGCCAGAGCGTAGGGGTAATAAAACTGCTTATTGCTTTTCATATTAATGAAAGCAAGTTTCCGATAAAGGCTTTTCATCACTCCTCACCTCCCGTGGTCAACATGGTCAGGGTATCGGAAATTTTCGCATAAAGCGCTTCATCGGAAAGGCTTCCCCGGTACAGCTGATGAAATACCTCGCCGTCTTTGATAAAGAGAATCCTGTCCGCACGGCTTGCCGCCTTGACGCTGTGAGTCACCATCAGAATCGTCTGCCCCTCCCTGTTAATCTTGCGGAACAGATCCAAAAGGATGTCGGCAGACTTTGAATCTAAGGCTCCCGTCGGTTCATCCCCTAAGATGAGCTGGGGCTTTGTAATCAGCGCCCGCGCCGCTGCCGCGCGCTGTTTCTGCCCGCCGGACACTTCATAGGGATACTTTGCCAGAATTTCTTCAATCCCTAATTTTTTGGCTATCGGGCGCAGCCTTGGTTCCATTTCCTTTGGCGGCACCCGCTCCAGTACCAGCGGCAGCAGAATATTATCCTTTATGGAGAAATTGTCCAGCAGGTTAAAATCCTGAAAGATAAAACCAAGATTGTCCCTGCGGAACGCAGAAATCTCTTTCTCTTTGATGGTTACAATATTTTTCCCATTTAAAAGCACTTCTCCGCTGGTGGGCTTATCTAAGGCTGCCAGAATGTTCAAAAGCGTGGTCTTTCCGGAACCGGACTCCCCCATAATCGCCACAAATTCCCCCTCTTCCACCGAGAAATTCAGGTTGGCCAGCGCCTGTACCTGATTTCCGCCAAACCGGGTGACATATATTTTCTTTAAATTAGTTACTTCCAGTATTGCCATGTCTCTCTTTTCTCCCCTTCCTGTTCCAATACAACAGACAGCATCCCAATAGTGCCAGCCATAAAATCGATGGTTTTCTTTTCTTCATAGTTTCCTCCTTTTCAAAAGGTATCAGCCGCGCTGATGCCAGATGGTTTCTTGTGTTTCCCTTGGATGCCCTAAAGTATAGCAAAGCAGGGAAATGCCAGCCATAGTTTCAGCTTACATTTCCCTGTGGTATCTTACAAAATTGTAAGATTTCATTCATTCTTGAAATCTTTCCTCGACCGGTTTCATGAAACCTAATCCGTACTTTCCTGCCTTTTTTCTCCTCCACTGGTTTCATGAAACCTAATCCGTATTTTCCTGCCCTTTCTCTCCTCGCCCCGTTTCATGAAACCCAATCCGTACTCTCGTTCCCACTCCCTCCTCGGAATCAATGGTAAGGCTGTGACCCAGTTGATGCAGAATCCGGCTGCACAGATACAATCCGATTCCGGTGGAACGTTTGTCCGAATGGCCATTGTATCCCGTATAGCCCTTTTCGCAGATCCGCGGCAGATCTTCCGCCCGGATGCCGATTCCGGTATCGGCAATGACCAGATACAGCTCCCTCTCCCCCTCTGCGGAAAGCGGTTTTTCCTGCTCTAAGGATATCGTGATTTTTCCCTTTGCCGTATATTTGACGGCGTTGGATAAAATCTGTTCAATGACAAACAACAGCCACTTCTCATCCGTCAAAACGACAGCTTCCGTCCCCGCATACTCCAGGTTGATTTTTTTATGGATAAACAGCCTGGCATATTTGCGGATGGAGCTGCGGATTAAGCCGTCTAATCCGACGCGCCCTATGACAAAATCCGTCGTCTCCGATTCGAGGCGGACATACTGCAGCGCCATCTCCACATATTGCTCAATATGCAGCAATTCTTCTAATTCCTCGTTTCTGCTGCCGTGTTCCTGATTTTGCTCCAACAGCAGCTTTAGCGCAAAAATGGGCGTTTTAATCTGATGCACCCACATGGCATAATACTCCCTCATGTCTTTTTGCTGGCGGAAGGCTTCATTTTCCTTACGGACTCTTTCCTCAAACGATAGCCGCAGCAATTTCTGGTATTCTTTCTCCACGATATTTTCCGCAGGCGCCATATGTTCCAGAGAGACTGCCGCAGACTGCTCTAATTGCCGCAATGCCCTGTAATGCCTCCACTGGGAGATTCCTTCCGCGCAAAAAACTGCCATCATCAAAAAGGAACTCACCCCGGCGGCATATAAAATCTCCCATAGGGGATCCCCGTGAAACACCATGACCGACGCCATGATGAGGCCGCAGATAAAAAAGGTCAAAATCCATTTCAAATTATCTTTTAAATAAGAAATCACAAACTTCATCTGATGCGGTATCCCAGCCCTTTCTTTGTGAGAATAAAGTCCTCCAATCCCGCCGCCTCTAGCTTTTTCCGCAGCCGGTTCACATTCACGGAAAGCGTATTTTCATCCACATAGGCGTCGCTCTCCCAGAGTTTTGCCATCAGCGTATCCCTGGATACGACGTTTTCTTTATTTTCCATCAGTACCTGCAGAATCCGCAGTTCATTTTTGGTCAGTTCCAATTTTTCCTGCTGATAGGTAAGCGTCGCCTCTGTAAGATTCAACAGCGCGCCGCAGTGCTCTAACACGACGCTCTGCCCCGTAAAATCGTAACTGCGCCGAAGCATCGCCTGTATCTTGACCGTCAGCACATCCAAATCAAACGGCTTTGCGATAAAATCATCTCCGCCCATATTGACTGCCATTACGATATTCATGTTGTCCGCGGCGGACGAAAGGAAAATCACCGGGACTTTGGAAATCCTGCGGATTTCGGCACACCAGTGATATCCATTGTAAAAAGGAAGTTTTATGTCCATCAGAACCAGCTGCGGCGCAAAGTTGATAAATTCCTCCATGACGTTGGCAAAGTCAACGGCTGCCGACACCTCATAATCCCATCTCTCTAAATGCTTCCGGATACTTCTCGCTATAATTTCATCATCTTCTACAATTAAAATACGGTACATCACTTTTCCCCCAGACATCCTTTCTCATGGCAGCCTCTGTCCCGGCTGTCCTCCGATTCCGGCATACTCGTAGTATAGCACAGAAACAAGTCCTGCACTATCCTTTTCACGCGCAAAATCCACTTGTTTTCTTCCCACAGCAGAACTATAATATTTTATGCGCCAAGATGCAATAACGGCTTGCATGACGCTCAAAGAACAATCGAAACATCGACGAGAACAAGAAAAGGAACTGTATCATGTATCATATTTTGATTATTGAAGATGATGCGGAAATCAACCGTATGCTGCGCATCCTTCTAAGACAGCATGGGTATGCCGCCGTCAGCGCATATTCCGGAACGGAGGGGCTGTTAGTCCACGGCGCGGAAATTGATTTGGTGCTTCTGGATTTAATGATCCCGGGGCGCAGCGGCGAAGAAATCATTGCCGATTTAAAGAAAAAACATCATGTGCCTGTCATTGTGCTAAGCGCAGTGTGCGATATCGACAAAAAGGTTGCGTTATTTGCTTTGGGCGCGGACGATTATGTGACAAAACCGTTTCACAATGAGGAGCTCCTTGCAAGGATAGAAGCACGGCTGCGAAGCGGAGATACGGCTGTTCCCGACCGCCTTTCCTTCCGGGATATCGAAATCGACAAGAGCAATTTTTCTGCAAAGTGCGCGGGCAGGCAGATGGATCTTTCCCGGCACGAATTTGAACTTCTGCGCCTTCTTGTGGAAAACCCCAACCGGACCTGTACGAAGAGCATCATCTATGACCAGGTGTGGGACGATAAGGATT
The DNA here is from genome assembly GCA_947627165.1 of uncultured Roseburia sp. GTDB lineage: Bacteria > Bacillota > Clostridia > Lachnospirales > Lachnospiraceae > Roseburia. The sequence continues at coordinate 1,327 of CANQUZ010000029.1, read as the reverse complement.
CTGCGGATGACAACACGCTAAACGTACATATCAGCAGGCTGCGGAAAAAATTAAAGGAATGCCATCCGGAAGCTGAATACATTGAAACCGTGTGGGGAATCGGCTATCGGCTGAAAAAATAAAATGCAGGTTAAGACTTTTTTAAGGGTTTTGTTAAGAGTTTTTTCAGACCTCCCATTTACAATGAACTTAGAACAATCAAACAGGAGGTTTGCTATGAGAGAACCAGTATTGCAGACGCGGCGCCTTTCTAAAGCTTATGGATCTTTTTCTGCACTTGATCATGTGGATTTGACGGTGTATCAGGGCGATATTTACGGCCTAATCGGCAGAAACGGCGCAGGCAAAACTACGATTATGAAAATCATTACCGGCCTTGCCGAGAAATCCGGCGGGGATTTTGAGCTTTTTTCCAAACCCGGCGACAAACTGGGCGATGAAAAAAGGAGAATCGGATGCCTGATTGAGAATCCGGCATTTTTCGGCGGGCTGACAGCCCGGCAGAACTTACATTATTATGCCATTCAAAAAGGAATTGCCGATAAACGGCAGATAGATACGGCGTTGGAGCTGGTAAACCTGACTGACGCCGGGAACAAAAAATTCCGTAAGTTTTCCCTAGGGATGAAGCAGCGTTTAGGAATTGCGCTGTCACTGATGGATCATCCCGATTTTATCATTCTTGACGAGCCCATTAACGGACTGGATCCCATCGGGATTCGGGAGCTTCGGGATACGTTTCAACGCCTGAATGCCGAGGAGGGCATTACCTTTTTTATCTCGAGCCACATTCTCTCCGAGCTTTATATGACGACCAACCGTTTTCTGATTCTCGACAAAGGGAGAGTGCTGAAGGAATTGACGAAAGAAGAACTTGATCTGGCGTGTATGCGCTGCCTTGCAGTTTACGCAGGCGATATAAAACACGCTGCGGTCATCTTAGAACAAAATGGGATCTCTAATTGAATTAATTTCGCTGTGAGCAACCCCTGATAAATAAAGAGGTTGCAGAAGCACCTAAAAATAAATCGCCACATGAAACAAGGTTTTTATCATGTTTTTTGTGGCGGTTTTGCCAAAAATCAAAAAATGCGACCAAGAAGAAAATAAAAAAAGAAAAGCACCCTTCGTCAACCAAAATGGTGTATCATGTAAGTGATTGAAACCAACATGAAAAAGGAGTGCTTTTCTATGAAAATAATATCACAGATTTCCCTGTTTGACGATACCCAAAATGAAAATTTAGGAGATTCTTCACTCGCAAAAGTAAATTCCACCTCCGGGTTGAATTTACTCTTTCCAAATCCATGCCCCCATATATATGGAT
>CANQUZ010000028.1 GCA_947627165.1 uncultured Roseburia sp. | reverse complement strand
CTTCAAAATTGCTCATGAACGGGCGTTCTGCTCATAAGCAGTCTCGTATGCTTATTCATGCAAGCATGATTCGCCTACGAGACTGTTTATGGCTGAACTGTTACAGAATGTTTTTATAGTGCGGGACGCTGTAAGGATGTTCTTTTTTTTGTAGCAAAATAAATCAATAAAATTGATAAAATAGTTCCTTGTGCGCTGTAAAGGAAATGTGGTACTATAAATTATCAAAATACGATACAGTGGAAATGAGGAGAATCATGGACATATCAAAGAAATATGGAAGAGCTTATTTTATGCCGCCGGAGGTGACTTACGACTGGGTAAAGAAAGACATCATTGAAAAACCCCCGATTTGGTGCAGCGTGGATTTGCGGGATGGAAACCAGGCGCTGATTGAGCCTATGGGATTGGAAGAAAAAATAGAATTTTTCCAGATGCTGGTGGAGATTGGCTTTAAGGAAATCGAAGTGGGATTTCCGGCGGCTTCTGATACGGAGTACCGCTTTATGCGCGCGTTGATTGAGCGGAATATGATACCGAAAGATGTGACGGTCCAGGTTTTGACTCAGGCGCGGGAACATATTATCAGAAAGACGTTTGAGGCAGTCAAGGGCGCGCCCCATGCGGTCATCCATCTTTACAACTCCACTTCGGTCGCGCAGCGGGAGCAGGTGTTTAAAAAGAGCAAAGAGGAAGTCAAAAAGATTGCGGTGGACGGAGCCGTCCTGCTGAAAGAGCTGGCGGAGGAGACGGATGGGAATTTTACGTTTGAATACAGCCCGGAGAGCTTTCCGGGAACGGAAGTGGATTACGCCGTGGAGGTATGCAATGCGGTGCTTGATGTGTGGAAGCCGGATGAAAAGCATAAAGCCATTATTAATATTCCAACGACCGTCCAGATTGCAATGCCCCATGTGTTTGCCTGCCAGATTGAGTATATACACAAACATTTGAAATATAGGGAAAACGTGGTGCTGAGCGTACATCCGCACAATGACAGGGGATGCGGCATCAGTGATGCAGAGTTCGGCATACTTGCCGGGGCGGACCGTATCGAGGGAACCTTGTTTGGAAACGGAGAGCGGACCGGAAATGTGGATATCGTGACGCTGGCGATGAATATGGTCTGCCATGGCGTGGATCCGGGACTTGATTTTTCCAATATTACAGCCATTCGGGAGAGATACGAGCGTTTTACGGGAATGAAGGTATATGAGAGAACCCCCTATGCAGGCGACTTGGTATTTACCGCGTTTTCCGGCTCCCATCAGGATGCGATTTCCAAGGGCATGGCGTGGCGCGAGGAAGGGAAGAGCGGGGAGCGTTGGGATGTGCCCTATCTTCCGATTGACCCGAAAGACGTGGGGCGGGAATACGAATCGGACGTCATCCGCATCAACAGCCAGTCGGGAAAAGGCGGCGTTTCCTTCATTTTGAAACAAAACTATGGAATTTCCCTGCCGGATCAGATGAAAGAAGAGGTTGGGTATTTAATCAAAGGGGTTTCGGACGAGAAACATCAGGAATTATCGCCGGAAGCCATTTACCAGATTTTCTCTGAGCGTTACGTCAATGTGAAGGATGTGTTCGGGATACCGGAATGCCACTTTGAGCAGAAAGACGGCATCTATGCGGCAGTTACGATTGAGCAGGGGAATGAGCGCAGGGTAATCAAAACCAATGGAAACGGGCGATTGGATGCAGTGAGCAACGCCATTAAGATGTATTTTGGCCTTAGCTATGAGCTGGCTGCTTATGAGGAACACGCCATCTCAACAGGCTCGTCTTCCAAAGCGGCTGCCTATGTAGAGATTATTTACCAGGGGAAACCGTTTTGGGGCGTAGGTGTGGATGAAGATATCATCAGGAGCTCGATTGCGGCGTTGGTTTCAGCAGCCAATAAGATGACGAGGAGCCAGAACATCACCGAAGGCATGGACGAACGCATGATAGAGATGATGAATTATATCCAAAACCATTACAGCGACGTGACGTTAGATGTCCTGTCGGATAAGTTCAATCTTTCCAAAACGTATCTGTCGAAATATATCAAAGAAAAATCAGGCATGACGTTTCAGGAGGCAGTGAAAAAGGCGCGTATGAAAAAGGCGCGAAGGATGTTAAAGGAGTCTAACCAGACGGTAGAGGCCATTGCGGCATCTGTGGGATATGAGAATGTTGAGCATTTCAACCGGCTTTTTAAGAAATCCTATGACATGACGCCGGTGCAGTTTCGGAGGCAATACAAATAAATATAGGAACAGGGATGCGGCCGGGAACGGCGGATAGAGAAACGGCAAAAAATAGAAGGGCAGCTGCGGAAAATGCGGTTGCCCTTCTGTTTTTTGCTGACAGGAGAAGGCCTTGTGCGATTGCCTTGCAGGCGGTTTCCTGTTTACGTTGAAATTTTAATATGGGACTTGATTGCCTCAAAACTCTCCGGGCTGATGACGTGTTCAATCCGGCAGGCGTCTTCTGCCGCAATTTTTGAATCTACGCCAAGGCTTGTGAGCCAGTTCGTCAAAAATTCATGGCGTTCATAAATCATTTCTGCAATGGCGCGTCCGGAATTGGTCAGATAAATGTACCCCTCTTTTGTCACGGTAATATTTTCTTTTTCCCGAAGATTTTTCATGGCGACGCTGACACTGGATTTCTTGAAGCCAAGTTCCTCGGCGATATCTACGGAACGCACCACCGGATTTTTTCTGCTTAAAATCAGTATGGTTTCCAAATAGTTTTCAGCTGATTCGTTTACGTTCATAAAAATACCCCTTCTGCCTGTTGCTATAGTTACATAAAAATATCTTTCTCCCTAGTATATCACAGTTTTTTCCTGTCGGCAAATGATTCTCAGACAGACGGCGGGAAAGAAGTAACAGTTCAGCCCACGCCATTCGCAATCCCGCACTACGTGCTTCAAAGATTACTATCGTAAGCGGATTGCTCATGAACGAGCTTTCTGGCTGCGGGCGGAGAAACCTTATATTCTAAGAATCGGCTGGGGAGAATCTGCAAAAAGAAGATAGACTTTTGTCGGAATGGCAGATTATGATAAAAATAAACATGACAAATGTAAAAGGCGTATATGCAGAAAGGTACAGAAAGATGAATGGGAATCAGGGGAAAAATACAAGAGAGGAACAGCTTGGCATGGTGTGGAGCCTGATACGGCAGGACGCCGTGCTGCGAAACAGCATCTATAATTCCGTGTGGTATGACGAGGGGCGGCTGGAGCTGTTGTGCCAGATTATTCAGAGGTTAGTCTTAAGAGAAATGGAAGGGCTGGAAAATCAGATTTACAGCTATGGCAGTATGATTCAAGAGGAGGATTTAGCGGCACGCCAGGTGTTTCTCTGGCTGCTTCGTATGATAAAGGAAATGCCGCAGGAAGAAAAAGGATAAAAAGGATAAAAAGTATAAAAAACAAATGCTTTCTCTTGTCACCGCCTGCAAAAAGGTATACTATAAATCAGGAATGTGATTGGCATTTCTGAATATAAGCAAGGAGATTAGCATGAAAATAGTCGTTTTGGCAGGCGGACTGAGCGCCGAGAGAGATGTGTCCCTGAAAACGGGGGATATGGTAACAAAAGCATTGAGAGAGAACGGACATTGCGTTATTTTACTGGATGTATTTATGGGATACAGTGAGAAAAAGGAAGATTTGACGGGGATTTTTGACAGGAGCGAGGAAATCAGCGTCAAAGTAGAGGGGATACCGGAGGTGGCTCCGGATTTAGCGAAAGTAAAGGCGTCCCGCAAGGATCAGTCGGATCATTTCTTTGGCCCTAACGTGATAGAGCTGTGCCAGATGGCAGATATTGTGTTTATGGCACTTCATGGAGAGAACGGGGAGAATGGAAAGATACAGGCGGCGTTTGACCTTTTCGGCATCCGATATACAGGAACCGGTTATCTGGGCAGCGCGCTTGCCATGGATAAAGGGCTGGCAAAAAAACTGTTTCTGCATCATGGGATACCGTGTCCCAAAGGCGTTGCCATGAAAAAGGAACATCGCACGGATGATGTGGCGGCACTGGGCGTAACGCTGCCCTGTGTGGTAAAACCGTGCTGCGGAGGTTCCAGCATCGGGGTTTCTATCGCCCGCACAAGGGAGGAATTTCATGAGGCTTTAGAGGAGGCGTTCCGTTGGGAAAACGAGCTCGTCATCGAGGAATATGTCGAGGGAAGGGAGTTTTCCGTGGGCGTGATTGACTTTAAAGCCTTGCCGGTGATTGAGATTGCGCCGGTAGAGGGATTCTATGATTATAAAAATAAATACAAGGCGGGCAGCGCTGTGGAGACTTGCCCCGCTGACCTGCCGGGAGAGATTTCAGAGGAAATGCAAAGGTATGCAGAGCAGGCGGCGCAGGTTCTTGGACTTGACACCTATTCCCGCATGGACTTTTTGCTGAATCAAAATAACGAACTTTTCTGTTTAGAGGCAAACACGCTTCCGGGGATGACCCCCACAAGCTTGCTGCCGCAGGAAGCGGCGGCGGTAGGGATGGACTTTCCTCAATTATGTGAAAAACTGATTGAGATTTCCCTGCGGAAATATTCCGCGTAGCGGCTGAACTGTTACGATTTTTGGAAGACAGGTGAGGTTTTAGATGAAAAATATGACGTTAGAGCGTATTGCGGCAGTCTGCGGCGGTACGTATTATGGAAATGAGGCAGATAAGGCAAAGGAAGTTTCGGGAGTCGTCATTGACAGCCGGTTAGTAGAGCCGGGAAACCTTTTTATTCCCATCCGGGGGGAGCGGGTGGACGGACACACATTTATCCCGGAGGTTTTTGGAAAAGGGGCGGCGGCAGTGCTGTCCGAGGAGCCGTTAGAGCATCCGGCAGGTCCTTATATTCTTGGAGGGGACGCAAAGGCAGCAATGAAGAAGTTAGCGGAACATTACCGGAAATCCCTAAACATCAAGGTGGTAGGGATTACCGGAAGCGTAGGAAAAACCAGCACGAAAGAGATGATTGCGTCCGTACTTTCCCAAAGATACCGCGTCCTAAAGACAAAGGGGAATTATAACAACGAAATCGGCCTTCCGCTGACTATCTTTCAAATGCGGGAAGAGCATGAGGCAGCGGTGCTTGAGATGGGGATTTCCGAGTTTGGAGAAATGCACCGCCTTGCCCAGATGGCAAATCCGGACATCTGTGTGATTACCAATATTGGCCTTTGCCATTTGGAGAACCTTAGGACCAGAGATGGCATTTTAAAGGCGAAGACAGAGAGCTTTGAGCATCTGACCCCGGAGGGAATCGCGGTTTTAAACGGGGACGACGACAAACTTTGTGAGAAAAGGATGGTAAATGGGAAACCAGCAGTGTTCTATGGCATGGGGGCTTTGCCAAAGCAGATAGAGACTCCGGAGGGAACAAAGACACTGGCTCCCAAACGGATTTATGCCGACCGGGTGGAGGCAATGGGGCTGTCCGGGACGAGGGCGGATATCCATCTCCGAAAGGAAGCCGGGGAAGAGGTGCAGTTTACCGTGGAAATCCCGATTGCCGGAGAACACAATGTTTATAATGCCCTTGCGGCAGTGGCAGTGGCGGAAAAGCTCGGCCTTACCGTGGAAGAGATGAAGCGGGGAATCGAAACGGTCCAGGCGATTGGCGGCAGGAGCAATCTGATGAAGAAACATGGAAGGACTGTGATTGACGACTGCTATAATGCGAATCCGGTATCCATGAAAGCTGCCATTGATGTATTATCAAAAGCAGACGGCAGAAAGATAGCCGTTTTGGGTGATATGGGAGAATTAGGGGCTGATGAGGAGCGTCTGCATCATACCGTGGGAGAGCATTTTGCCGGAAAGGGCATTGACGAGTTATTCTGTGCCGGAACGCTTTCCCGCAGCATCGCAGAAGCTGTGAGTTCATGCAGTCCGGAGACGAACGTACATTATTTTGAGACAAGGGAAGCATTGGAGCGGGCGTTACAACCCTATGTCAGAGAAGGGGACAGTATCTTAGTGAAAGCGTCCCATTTCATGGGATTTTCTGAGATTGTGAAAATGCTGACCGAAGAAAAGGGAGCGGAGTGAATTGTAATTTTTTCATAGAACCGGCGAGGCGGATGCCTCGCCGGTTCTGCTGTATCTGCCAATGGATGTCAGCGGAACAGATCCAAAAACTTCTGCCAGATAGTTCGTTCAGCCTTGGCTGATGGAGCAGGAGTTTCCTGTTCGGCAGTGGAAATGCCATCGGTCTGAATCACAAACTGGACGCTCTCCACATTGGTATTTTTATCGGATACAAAGGATTCGATTTCCATATCTCCGCCGGTAATCGTTTCCAGCAAGTCGTCAATTTTATTATTGATTTTCGTATCCATACCGGAGGTTTCCTCACGCATGGCAGATGTGCCGTCTTTTAATTCTCCTGTTCCGTCATAAAGCTGCGCAATGCCGGTAAGTAGTTTGGCGACGCCTTCATCTAACGCGCCGGTGCCGTCTTTTAAGCTTCCGGTGCCGTTATAAATTTCCGAAATGCCGGAAAGAAGCTCGCCTGTACCGCTGTACAGAGAATCCGTCCCTGTTTTGAGCGCTCCGCTGCCTGCTACGAGCTGCGCTGCACCGTCGGAAAGCTGGGAGTACCCGGCGACAATCTGTGCGACTCCATCTGTGTAGGAGAGAATGCCGTTGTCCAGCTTTTCATATTCCGATACCAGTGTATCAACGGCAGAGGAAAGCTCAGACATTTGATAGGTAAGCCCGCCCAGTGTATCCACCAGTGTCTGAATCGTACTGTCAAAAGAAGCATAGTTGGTTTGAAGTGTGGCTGCACCCTCCAGCAGAGTACCAAGGTTTTGATTGACTGCTCCTAAGTAGGTACCTGTTCCATCAATCGCGGCATTGTTTGCGCCTAAAAGGGCGGCGATGTTCTGTATTTGTTCTGCCTGTTTCGATAAGTTCGTGGTATCTATGCCGGACGCTTGCAAAGCGGCAAGCGATTCCGTTAAAGAAGCTGCCATGCTTTGGATTGCTTCAATGGCTGCAGTGTTTTTTTGCTTTAAATCATCAATATCCAGTCCGTTCTGTGACATAACAGCTTTGTATGCCTCAAAACTTACGCCTGCCTGCAGAGAAGATGCGCCGTTTACAATCTGATCAATCCCATCTTTTATCTGTGTGGAGGCGTTTGCGAGGTCAGATAAATTATCTTCTGTAAGGGATAGCCCGCTAAGGGCAGACTGTAACTGTGAGAGTGCGTCTTTAAAGGAAGCCGATCCATCCCGCAGGGTAGATGATTGGTCATTGAGTGTGTCAAGAGCCGTCTGTATGGTTCCAATTCCCTGATGGAGGGAACGGATGCCTTCATCAAGAGCCGCAGCGCCGTTTTGCAGTTCCGCAGCACCGCTTTGCAGCGTCGCTCCTCCGGTTTGGAGTGCTCCGACTCCATTCTGCAAATCAGAAGCACCGTTCTGCAGAGCCGATACCCCATTCTGCAGATTGTCTTGCGCGCCGTTTTGCAGTTCCGATACACCGTCCTTTAACTCTCCTGCACTGTCGTCCAGCTCTCCAATCGCATCCAGAAGATCCGTGACTTGATCCATTAGCTCTGAGTCGTCCACTTCAATATCCAGATTCAGCGGGATGCCGTTGATAGAGATGCCGTCCATTGTAAAATCCGTCACGTCAGCGGTAATTTCCGTATCTATTCCTTTGCCGGGCAGAATGGTATAGGTAATCTGCTTATCGTTTCCTACATTTGCCACAGTTGCGTTTTCCGCTGTAATGTTTTTGCACTGATTGGTATCCAGAGTGAGGGATGCCTGAAGGGCATAGTCGTCAAAGAAATTGCCTCTGCAGTCTGTGTTTTCCGTTACTTCTATCTGGATTTTGAGGGCACCGCTCATTCCGGCAAGCTCCTCGGCAGGATATTCTGTGCCGTCCATATAGTAACGGATCTGGAGATTCCATGGAATAAGGTTTCCATCAAGTTTTCCTTCGTAGTAGAGTTTTCCTGCTTTGGCGTCAATCGTAACTGTTTCGTCCGTGTAATCGATTGGATCTGTGGTCGTCATGTTCCGCAGGCTTTGGTAGCGTCCGAAATCTACAATCTGCCCATCCGCCGGCAATTCAAAGCTATTAACGACATTGATTTCTTTTACGGAACCATCCGTATTCAGATTGATATAAATCACTTCTTCCTTCGGCGTATTAGAGGCTGCCGCAAATGCTGGAACGGGCGGCAGCAGGGAGATGGTCATAACCGTGGTCATGAGGAATGCCGGAGCTTTTGAAAAAATGTTTTTTGCGTGTTTCATGTTATTTTTCCTCCATCAGATTGAGTGGCTGATTCTGAATGTTTTTATGAGTTTCTTTTTTAAAGACGCTTATCAGGCGGTCAAATAGCAGGAGCTGCCCTGGAAGAACAAAGATAACAATGATTAAGGAACATATTGCGCCGCGCCCGATAAAAATACCCAGCTGTGCCAGCAGCTGATTGCTGGAAACATATCCCATTAAAAGTCCCACAACGGTCAGTACGCTTCCAGATGTCAGTATGGAAACGGTAACATCGGAGATAGTTTTTGAAACGACATCCCTTTTCCCAAGCGTCTGCTGGTTTTCTCTGTATCGGTCCGTCATCAGGATAGCATAGTCAACGGTTGCTCCAAGCTGGATGGAGCTGATAATCAAATAGGCAATATAAAAGCAGCTCGACCCCATAAAGTAAGTGACGGAGAGATTGATCCAGCCAGCCGTTTCAATACAAAGTACCAGGATCACCGGAAGGGCCAGCGATTTCAGCATAAGCAGTAAAACGAGAAATACCGCGCCGATTGCCAGAAAATTGACCTTTACCATATCCGCCGTGACAGTATCCATCAGATCGTATGTGCTGACTCCCTCTCCGGCGAGATAATAGGAATTTGGATAATAGCGGTTTGCAATGCTGCGAATCTTCTCCACCAGAGAAAAAGTTTCTTCCCCTTCATAAGGAACGTCCACAGAAAGCACCATTCGGCTATAGTGATCCGATTCAAGCTGGGATAGGGTATCGTCATCCAGATATTCCGGCGGAATCTCCGCCCCCGCCATATCCACATAGGAAATAACGCTTGTGATATGGGGAAGCCTGTGTAACTCGCCGGATAGCGCTGTCTCTGTGGCAGTGTCGCCACGGGGGACGAGAAGTACATAAGTATCGTTTTCCCCAAACACCTCTCGAATTGCCTCTGTATCCGCACCGAACTGTGTGTCTGCGCCAAAAATGTGGGAGGAGCCGTAATAGTAATCGTTGGAATTGGATGCCAGATACGACGGAACAATCACTGCAGCAAAGACGCACACCATAGGAAGCGTAATACTGCGGACAGCAGTTCCGAATTTTGTGAAGTCTGGCACAAAGGGGCGGTGTCTCGTGCTGTCCAGATACTGATATGTCATGAGTATCAGCGATGGCATAAAAAGAAATACCGTAATCAAACTAATCGCTACGCCCTTTGCCAAAGCAAGCCCCAGGTCCGGCCCGATGCGAAATTGCATCAGCACAAGTGCTAAAAAGCCAATGACTGTGGTTAGTCCGCTGGAGAGGATGGAGGTTGTGGACTTGCAGAGGGCGTCAATCATCGCCTTCTCCGGCGTGGAGTGGTTTGCCCGGCACTCTGCAAAACGGTGGATCAGGAATACGGAATAATCCAGCGAAACAGCAAGCTGTAAAATGTTACCGGCCGCATTGGTGACAAAGGAAATTTCCCCGAAAATAAGATTGCTGCCGGCGTTTATTACCACAGCCACGCCCAGCCCGCTTAAAACCAGCAGAGGTTCCATCCACGAACTGGTAGTGGCAAGCAATACAAAGAATACGAAAATGACAGCGACAATAGAGATGAGAGATACTTCCGATACAGTCTCTGTTGTAGCTGCAGCAGTGGAAACGGCACTGCCGGTCATGGCATCTGCATCACCTAGGATTTCCCGAATCGCTGGAACAGCGGTGATTCTGCTTTCGTCCTCAATCGTAACGGAAAATAATGCCGTGTTGTCTTTGTAATAGGTTTCTACCGTGTCCGAATCCAGTGCCGCAAGCGGTATGGTAAGATCTACCGCATCATCCAGCCAGGTGACATCTGTAACCCCATCTACCGCTTTTATTTGCTCTTTGTATGCGAGAGCTTCCGGAATCGTGACATTGCGTACCATCACGCGTGCATTGGGGATGCCGCCGTCAAATTCTTCCTGCATCACATCCAGTGAAACCGTGGAAGGGCAGTCTTCTGGCAGATAATCGTCTATGTCATAATCGACAGATACAAACGCTTGTGCGATCAGACACACAAGGCAGATTGCGAGAAACAAAACAAAAATTAATTTTCGATGTTTCACCACTTTTGTGTAAAAATTTTTCATATTAGTCTCCTTTCCGAGAACGTATATGTTCGAGGAATCGCAAGAGAAAAACGGTCAAGACAGTTGCAGGTGCAGTTTCTCTTGTCGGATACAAACAAATAAAATTCGTTTTCTCCTTTCCGTGGAACAGACAGTGCCAGATAACTCAAAATGATTTCGTTGTTGTTGAATGTAAGGATAAAGCAGTTCTATTTTTAATAAAATGGTCAAATGAGTTCATTTGAGTAATAAACGGACAAATCAGAGTAAATTGTGGGTCAAATTTCCATAACAGTTCAGCCATAAGCAGTCTCGTAGGCGAATCATGCTTGCATGAATGAGCATACGAGACTGCTTATGAGCAGAACACCCGTTCATGAGCAATTTTGAAGCCCGTAGTGCGGGATTGCGAATGGCGTGGGCTGAACTGTTACAAATCTCCTAGTTTTCTGCACGAAATTATGGAATTATTTGGCGGACAGGTGTATAATAAAAAACCATAGGATAGAAAGGGGCGGCGGTAATAGTGAAACATGAGGAAATTTCTCTGAATACAAAAAAAGCACTTGCAGAAGCTTTGAAAGCGGCAATGAAAGAAAAGCCGTTTCAGAAAATTTCTGTAAGTGAGCTGGTGCGGGCCACGAATATGAATAGAAAAACGTTTTACTATCACTTTGAGGATATTTATGCGTTGCTCAAGTGGATACTGGAAGAAGAAACGATAAGTGTAATAAAGAGTTTTGATATGCTGGTAGACTATGAAGAAGCGATTACCTTTGTTATGGACTATGTGGAAGAAAACGAATATATCATCAACTGTGCCTTTGATTCTATTGGACGTGATGAATTAAAGCGGTTTTTCTATACGGATTTCCACGACATTGTCGTTTCCATCATTGAAACAGAGGAGCAGAAGATGGGGAGAAATTTGGATGTTTCCTATAAAGAATTTTTGATACAATTTTACATAGAGGCATTGGCGGGGATGCTTATTGAGTGGATCCGGGAAAGAGAGAAGAGGGATCGCAGAACAGTAATGGAGTATATGTTAAAGACAATACGCGGGTCTTTAACAGGAATTTTGACAGATGAATAATCGAATCATTTCTATCGTACAAAAGGCTTCCCTGGTATGTGCATACATACCAAAATAGCCTGCCTTACCTGCCGATATCCGAATAAATTCGGTATAGGCAAATACGGCAGGCTATTAAGGAGATTTTATCACTTGCTTTTTGCTTCTAATAAAACTACGTTCTTTTCTAGCATTCCGGCAACGATATTCTGGCAGTAGTTTCCCAGTTTCTTTTTTGTTTCCTTGTCTAACTCATTCGGGTATATCGGCTCTCCATATTCTAATACCACATGGGCAGCCTTGATAAATGGAAGATGATTTTCAAAAATGTCAGCAGTGCCGGAGAGTGCCATAGGAATGATGGCGCAGCCGGTTTTCTCCGCCATTTTAAAGCTTCCCTCTTTGAAAGGCAGCAGCGGCGCGTCCGTAGTGTTTCTGGTTCCTTCCGGGAAAATGCACATGGAGATGCCGTTTTTGATGTTATCAATGCCTGCCAAAATGGTTTTGAGCGCTTCTTTCACGTCGCCCCGGTCCAAAAACAGGCAGTGGAGCGCCCGCATCCAGTTAGAGAGAAGGGGGATTTTTTCCAGGCGGTCCTTTGAGACATATCCGGTAAGTCCGGGGCATCTTGCATAAGTGATGACAATGTCAAAATAGCTTTTGTGGTTTCCGATGTAGAGAACAGCCTCGTCTTTCGGAATATGTTCTTCCCCGATGACGGTAAGTTTTGTGCCGCAGATGAATAAAATCACGCGGAACGCCCACTGCACGGCGCGGAGCAGAAACAGATCCGCCGTGTGCTTACGGAACTTAGCAATGATAGATCCGATTAAAAGGACGGGAATGCCAAGGATGAGGAAGAGAACGACAAAGAGTAGAGTGAATATTAACCGTAACATACGAAATCCTTTCTGATAAAACCCCAATCTTTTTACCGCCGGTCAGAAGCGATGCGTTCAAAATGGTTTGGCAGCAGGGGTGGTTCGTTTTCTCTTATTATATAAGGAAACGGACAGAAACACAACCTAAAATGCGGGCTATTTATCTGCCAAACCGCTCAGAACGGATGATCGCTCGCGCCGTAGCCGAAATTGACCACGGCACTCTCTCCGTATTCCTTCAGGGCATTCTCGTAGTCCTTCTCCGAGATAGCTTTCGTCTCCCCGCCCTCTGTCAGCTGGTAGGTGCTGTCTTCTTCCTCGCTGGGAATCTCCTCATACAGGGAGAACGTCCACTGTCTTGCTTTTCCGTCAAACCGGTAAAGGTTCAGGCTGTGTCCTGACGCGGTGTAGACGCATTTGTCTCCATAGCAGATCGGGTAGGCAGTGCCCGCGCTCTCGATATCAATAGAATAGACGTCTCCGTCAAAAGCGTAATGCAAGGCACAGTACACCGCCGCGTTATGTCCGTTCCAATCGTCATAGGTCAGATCCGTCGTAAAAAGGACGTCGTTTGGCTCCCCGATATCCTGCAGGGAAAACTGCTCCTCATCTCCCAGTCCTGCAATCAGCCCGCCGTACAGTTTTTCGTTGTCAGCGCCATTCGTTTCCTTATGTTGCCCGCACCCGGCCAGCAGCACGCACGCTGTCAGCAGCAGGAGCATCCGGTAATATTTTTTCATAGTTTCCATTCTCCTTTGCTTCTTAATGTTTATCCTTTCTTGAAAACACACCGCACAGGCATAAAACCACGCCGACCGCACAGGCCAGGATTGCCGGGAGCAGCAGCCGTTCATAATTCAGCGGCGGCGCCTGAAAATCGCCCACCGCGATATGCCGATATAAAATGTAAGTCAGATTCTCGGTGGTCGTCTCCAGCATTTTCTCAAACGCCGCGATAATGATGCCGATTGCCAGAAATACCAGACCGCTGCCAAACAGCAGATTCGTCCGTCTGCTGTGCGCGTTGATGCGCATCATGTCCTCCAACGTGATCTGTGTCTTTTCTTCTTCCATATGCCTTTCCTCCTCCAACAATAATTCATCCAGAGAGACATGGAACAGGGAAGAAAGCCTGACAACGCTCTCGATATCCGGCATACTGGTTCCATTTTCCCACTTCGACAGGGTCTGCCTGGCAATATTCAGTTTTTCGGCCAGCTGCTCCTGCGTCATGCCCGACAGCTTCCGCAGATGACAGATCTTCTCGCCCAATTCCATATGCTTCCTCCTAGTTTCCCGCCCTGTTTTGCAGGGCGCATCGGTACCGTGCCTTTATTCTATTTCGTTAAAACAAAAAAGTAAAGCAACGCCGGCTTCCATTCCCGCCATAAAGCGTTACAATCCCTGCTCTTTCGGGAGCACAGCGATAATTTTACACGAACTGCGGGCAGAAACGCTTCCGCAGATGAAAAAGGCTGTAAAAGAAAAATGTTGGAACATTCCGGAATATTTCTAAGGATATCTGCATAAAATAGGATAGAAGCCAAAACTGGGGGTTGTATGGAGCGTAAAATAAAAGCATTCATCCTGACGGTGGTATTGGGCTGTGTCTTATGCGGCTGCAGCATTGAGGAGACGAATGGAATGAAAATCAGCGATCTCGAATACACAATCGTGGAAGAGGCGGATTTGCCGGAAGAGTTGAAAACACAGATTGAGGAGAAAAAGGCGGCGGATTTTAAGATGACTTATGAAGCCGAAGGAGAACTGTACATAGTGCATGGGTATGGGGAACAGGCAACCGGCGGTTATAGCATCTGCATCAAGGAATTATATCTGACCTCCAATGCGATCCTGTTCCATACGGAATTGATTGGGCCGAGAAAGGGGGAGCCCGCCAGCCAAAGCCCGAGCTATCCGTATATTGTGGTAAAAACAGATTACCGCGAAGAAAATGTTGTGTTTGAATAAAGGTTCTGTTTTACATTTGACAAAGAATTTGTTTGACACAAATTTAATACAGTGATATACTAAAGTGATTAAAGGTTCAGAAGAAAATGACACGGATTAAGGAGGTAGACCAAATGCAACAGGCAGATATCAGCAAGGTTCGGGCTTCCGTGCATCAACGGCGGGGCAGAAAAGTATTGATTCAACTGGATAGAGGACGTAATAAAGTTGATATTCAAGAAGGTGTTATCCAGAATGCTTATCCGAGTGTATTCACCATTTTAGTAAAGGATGCGCGTGATGAAAATCCACCTCAGTTATTATCATTCAGTTATTCTGACATTATTACGAGAGAAATCCGCATGAAACTGTGTTAATGGAAATGCCGTGGTTTTGCACTGGAACGATGCAGGGACAGCGGCAAAGGAACAACATATAGGTATAAAATCCCCCAAGGCCGAATAAGATGGTTACAAAGATTCGGAATATGGGGGACTTTTTTTGGAACTCAGAAAGGTAAAATTACATAGAAAGCAGGAAAAAGGAAGGGCGGTCAGCCAGATCACCTTAGACGACGATTACAATGTGCCGGATTACCGCCCGGATATCGTGAAAGTCTTAAAGGAAAAAGGCGAAATCCGCTTTGACGAGGTAAAGGCGGGGAACGGCGCCGTTTGGATGAAAGGGAGCCTCATTTTTAAGGTTCTTTACCGCAGCGACCAGGAAAACGGAAAAATCAGCTGCCTGCGGGGAGAGATCCCCTTCCAGGAAAGGCTGAACATGGATGGCCTGTTGGAGTTTGAAACGGTAAAGGCGCAGGCGGTCATAGAGGATATTACGATTGGCGTCATCAATTCCAGGAAATTGAGCGTCCGTGCGGTTGTGGTATTGAAAGCAGCAGCAGAAGAGGAAGTGGACGAAGAGCTGACCTGCGGGGTGGAAGCGGCGGAAGAGTACGAGCAGAATGTCGTGAGGAAGGAAGCCCTGCGCCTGTTGCTTTCCAGGAAAGACATATGCCGCCAGAAAAGCGAGATGGCGCTGCCTTCCAGCAAGCCTAACGTGCGGGAAATCCTCTGGAAAAGCATGGAGCTTCGGAACGTGGAAGGGAGAATCAAGGAGGGAAGGGCGGCCGTCAGCGGGGAAATTTTAGTGTCAGTGCTCTACAGCGACGAAGAAGAGGGAGAACGCCTGCAGTGGTATGAAACCACGGTGCCCTTAGACTGCGGCGTGGACTGTGAAATTGCGGAGGGGGACTGCATCTGCAGAGTCAATACCCGACCGGCTTCCATGGAATTGGAGGTGAAACCGGACTATGACGGGGAAGAGCGGATTTTAGTATTGGAGTTAGCCCTTGAGATGGATATCGCTGTCTGGAAGGAAGAAAATCTGGAATTATTAGAGGACTTGTATTCCTTAAAAAAGAATGTGACGCCGGTTAGAACCATGTGTACCGTAGAGAAATTACTGATTAAAAACAGCGCGAAGTGCAGGCTGGCGGAGCAGATGGAATTGATTGGCGGACAGGAGAAAATCCTGCAAATCTGCGCCTGTGAGGGAAACGTAGTCCTGGAAAAAAAGGAGATGACAGCCGACGGCGTCTGGGTGGAGGGAATCGTTACCGTAGAATTGCTCTATATCACCACAGACGACCATATGCCAATCGGCGCGATAAAAGAAATGTATCCGTTTTCGCAGTTGGTGGAGGTGCCGCAGCCGAAAGAGCAGATTAAGATAGAGCTGT
This sequence comes from uncultured Roseburia sp., assembly GCA_947627165.1. Classification (GTDB taxonomy): domain Bacteria; phylum Bacillota; class Clostridia; order Lachnospirales; family Lachnospiraceae; genus Roseburia. The sequence goes on along the minus strand of CANQUZ010000028.1, from coordinate 213 downwards.
CCTCCGGGTTGGAACAGCTCTCCGCCGTGATGCTCGACCAGGAGCATATAGAAATCAAAGCGGTAGTCCATCTGGATTTGATGGCGTTTGAGGAGGAGCAGATTGCCAATATTGAGGAGGTGTCAGAGGAGCCTCTGGACATGGAAAAACTCCAGAACAGCCCAGGTTTGATTGGCTACATTGCGAAAGCGGGGGACAGTCTGTGGATGATTG
>CANQUZ010000027.1 GCA_947627165.1 uncultured Roseburia sp. | reverse complement strand
CGCACAGGAAAATCCCTGTCCCAAAGAGCCGGAGGACATATCCACGCCCGGAATGCTTTTCATATCCGGATGTCCCTGTAAGTAGGAACCCGTATGGCGCAAGGTGACCAAATCCTCTTTCGGGAAAAAGCCTCTTTCCGCTAAAGCCGCATAAAGCCCAGGAGCCGTATGCCCTTTGGATAATACAAACCGGTCGCGGTCGGGATTATTTGGATTTTGGGGATCTATATTCATCTCTTCAAAATACAGATAGGTAAAGATATCTGCCGCGGAAAGGGAACCGCCGGGATGCCCCGCCTTGGCGCTATGCACCGCAGTTATAATGCTTTTGCGGACTTCATTGGCTGTTTTTTGAAGCTCCAGATTTGTCATGAGTATCTATTTCCTTTCTTGTTGAAAATCATTCTGTGGCGTCCTCCTGCAGGGCGCCGCCGGCTGCTTTATAATTCTGTTCTGCCCTCCAGGGCGCGAAGCAATGTCACTTCGTCAATATATTCCAAATCTCCGCCTACCGGAACGCCGCTGGCAATCCGGGTGACTTTGATCCCGGTTGGCTTAATCAGTTTACTGATATACATGGCTGTGGTTTCGCCCTCCAGGCTGGAGTTCGTGGCGATAATGACTTCCTCGACCTCCTGCTGTAACCTCTGCATCAGTTCTTTGAGCTTAATATCGTTTGGCCCGATGCCGAGCATAGGGGAAATCGCTCCATGGAGCACATGGTACACCCCATCGTATTTTCCTGTTTTTTCATAGGCGGCAAGGTCCCTCGTATTCTCCACGACCATGATGGTTTTATGGTTCCTCGCTTCGTCCCTGCAAATCGGGCAGACCTCTTCGTCGGTGAGGGTAAAGCACTCTTTGCAGTAGCGGACTTTCTCTTTCGCCTCCACGATGGCTGCCGCGAGAGCCTCTACTGCCTCCTTGGGCATATTTAAAATGTGAAATGCCAGACGCTGTGCAGACTTCGCCCCAATGCCCGGCAATGAGGACAATTCTTGTATTAATTTGCTGATTTGTCTGCTGTAATAATCCATTGGTTTCCTCAGCCCTATTTCATGTTGCTCTCTTTTTTCGTAACAGTTCAGCCATAAGCAGTCTCGCAGGCGAATCATGCTTGCATGAATGAGCATACGAGACTGCTTATGAGCAGAACGCCCGTTCATGAGCAATTTTGAAGCCCGTAGTGCGGGATTGCGAATGGCGTGGGTTGAACTGTTACCTTTTTTCGTATCTACAATACGCTCTTTCTATATTAATAGATATCATACATTTTTACAAGTTTCTTTTTTACTAAAATATTCGCCTGTTTTTTGCCCTATTTGGTCAATTTCATGCTATACTATTTCTAACGCAACCGCGATAGCTGTATTGGTTGTGGCTACGTTTATTTTTCAGAAAGTTTTATTATCAGACTATCTGGGATAGGAGAACTTATGAAAGAAAATATCGCAACGATCCCATTGATGGACGCCCTGCAGGCAAATGACGAGTGTCCTTTCTGTTATCTGGAGCGCAAAGCGGAGCAGCACGCAGTTTCTTTTATTCTAGGCTCTGCTTACATGGAAGATGATATTCGGGAGAAGACCGACGCTACCGGCTTTTGCCGCCACCACTTTAAAATGATGTATGATTACGGCAACCGCCTGGGGAACGCCCTCATTCTCAGCACTCATTTAAAAAAATTAAACGCAGAGCTGGCAAAGGAAATGAAAGATTTTACTCCCGAAAAATCCAGCCTGTTAAGGCGCATGAAAAAGACGGACGCCACCGAGGAACACGCCCCCCGCACGGCCCTTGGCGCATGGATTTCCGCTAAGACCAAAAGCTGCTATGTCTGCGAACATTTTAATCAGATTTACGGCCGCTATCTGGATACGTTTTTTGATTTGTATATGAAAAACGAGGAATTTCGCCAACTGTTTGCCAAGAGTAAAGGGGTTTGCCTTCCCCATTTCGGCGATTTGGTGGAAACGGCAGAAAACAGGCTGAGCCTTCCTCAGAAAAAGGAGTTTTACCAGCAGGCTTTTTCTCTGATGCAGGAAAATATGGAGCGTCTGCAAAAGGAAGTCTCCTGGTTTGTTGAGAAAAATGATTACCGCAATAAGGATAAGGATTGGGGTTCTTCCGTTGACAGCATTCAGAGGGGAATGCAGAAATGCGCCGGGGGATATCCGGCAGATGAAGTGTTTAAGGCAAAGTTGTAGAAAATAAAATCGTACATTTCACAAAATCTGAAGTTATTGGAAAAGAACACTCCGGTCAAAGTCTGGACATCTCCATGAAAATGACTGGAGTGCGTTTTGTCTTTAGAGGGGAAGGTTTTTAAAACATCCCTCCCAAGCCCCCGAAGCCTCCCATTCCGCCGGTGATTTTCGCCATGGAGCTCTGGGAAAATTCTTCTAACTGGCGGAGGGCTTCATTGGTCGCCGCCATGATTAAGTCCTCTAACATCTCAATGTCGTCCGGATCAACGACTTCCTGAGATAATTTGACTTTGGTGATTTCCTTTTTTCCGGAAACTGTCACTTCCACTGCGCCGCCCCCTGCCGTAGCCGTAATCTCTTTTTCTTCTAATTCCTTCTGGGCCTCTTCCATCTGACGCTGCATTTTTTGCGCCTGTTTTACTAAGTTGTTCATGTTGCCCGGCATATTGCCTGGGAATCCGCCTCTTTTTGCCATTGTTTATCCTCCTGCTTAAAAATCGTCTTCTTCTATTTCAAAGTTGATAAGCTGGCGCAAATCCGGGAAAATTTCTTTGCTCGGCTGCCCAGTGTCGTTTAATTTTACCAGAAGTTCCACTTCCTTGCCAAGTCTTTCCGCCATAACTTTTTTTAATGTGTCCTGACAGTCGGAACGGTTCTCCTCAATATATTGATAAGCGTTCTCGTCCTCAAATACCAACAGTAGCGCATTGTTCGCTCCCAAAGACGGAGTCGCTTTTTTCAGGTAATTTTTTGTCACCCCAGTGAATTGGGATAAAATTCCATTCCAGCTGCCGATAATTTGCCGGATGTCTTCCGACACCGCCTCCGGAAGCTTTGCCGGGGCAAAGCCCTCTTCTTTGGCTGCACTGTTCCCAACAGGCTCCCGGCGGTCCGGTTCTTTTACCGCCGCCACGATGCCCTTTTCTATTTTTTTCTCAATGCTGTCAATCCTGTCAACCAGAGAGGCGTAGTCCTGTTCCATCTCCGGTCTGCAAAGCTTGATGAACGCCACCTCTATTAAGATTCGTTTTTGGCTTGCATATTTTATCTGATTGCCCAATTCCGAGAAAATACGGATATAACGCATCAAGATCTCCGTATCGACCATGGCGGCCTCTTCTTTTAGCAGAGCGAGGTTTTCTGTGGATATATCCAGCACATCCTCCATGTCGTCGGAGCTTTGGACCAGCATTAAGTTCCGCAGATACCAGGTGAAGTCTGTAACAAACTGCCCCAGTTCCCTTCCCTCAATCACCATCTCTTCTATAACGCCAATGACTCCCACTGCATTTTTTTCCAAAACCCGCCGCAGAAGGCGGCTGAAAATTTCCGTGTCCACTGCCCCCAACGTATCGAGCACTTTGTCATAGGTGAGCTCCTGCCCTAAGTGGAATGCAATGCATTGGTCTAACAGGCTCAGCGCGTCCCGCATGGAGCCGTCCGCCGCCTTCGCCACATAGCGGATAGCCTTTTCTTCCGCCGGCACCTGCTCTTTCTCCATCAGCTCTTTCAGCCTCGCCGCAATGGTATCAATGGATATTCTGCGAAAATCGTACCGCTGGCAGCGGGACAAGATGGTAATGGGGATTTTGTGGGCTTCCGTGGTTGCCAAAATAAACATCACATAGGAAGGCGGCTCCTCTAACGTCTTTAACAGGGCGTTAAACGCCCCTATCGACAGCATATGGACTTCATCAATGATATAGACTTTGTATTTTCCCTCCGCAGGGCGGTATTCCACCTCCTCGCGTATCTGGCGGATGTTGTCCACGCCGTTATTGGATGCCGCATCTATTTCGATGACATTCATGGAACTTCCGGCCGCAATCGACTTACAGGAAGGGCATTCCCCACAGGGACTTCCGTCCACGGGGTGTTCGCAGTTTACCGCTTTCGCAAAAATCTTTGCAATGGTGGTCTTTCCGGTCCCCCTTGTCCCGCAAAAGAGATAGGCATGGCCGATACGGTCCGCCTTTATCTGGTTTTTTAAAGTTGTAACAATATGGCTCTGCCCCTTTACATCTTCAAATTCCCCGGGGCGAAATTTACGATACAGCGCCGTATATGACATTGTAATCCTCTCTTCTATATTTGTCCTTGCTCCGCTTCGACTTCCGGACTAGTCTTTAATCCCCAAAACTTATGCCAATCCTTTTTGCTTCTTTTATCATCTGGCTGTTGGGGTCAACGGTCTTTAACTTGCCGGCAACTTCCGCCAGAGGAACCCGCTTTGTCTTGCCGTTTACCATGGCAATCATATTTCCATAATCTTCGTCCATAATTGCCTTTGCAGCGGCAGAACCGAGCCTCGTGCAAAGGATGCGGTCGTAGGGGCAGGGGCTTCCTCCCCTTTGGGTATGTCCCGGCACGGTGACGCGCACCTCAATGCCGGTTTCCTCTGAAATCTTGTCTGCAATTTCATAGGAAACAGAAGGATATTTTCTCTTTGCGACTTTCTCTTTGTATTCTTTTTTGGAAAGAGCGGCGTCTTCCTTGGAAATCGCCCCCTCTGCAACTGCCAGAATCGTAAAGCCCTTGCCTTCCTTTGTGCGCTTGTCGATAGCGCTGATGACGCTATTGATGTCATAGGGGATTTCCGGCAGCAAAATAATGTCCGCGCCCCCCGCCACGCCGGAATAGAGGGTGAGCCATCCCACTTTATGCCCCATGACCTCCACGATGAACACCCTGTTGTGGGAGGCAGCCGTAGTGTGGATGCAGTCGATGCACTCTGTCGCTATATTGATGGCGCTCTGGAAACCAAACGTCTCATCCGTACCATAGATATCATTGTCAATCGTTTTGGGAAGGTGGATGATGTTTAACCCTTCCTCCCTGAGCAGGTTGGCAGTTTTCTGGGTTCCGTTTCCTCCGAGGATTACGAGACAGTTTAAATTTAATTTATGGTAGGTGGATTTCATCGCCGCCACTTTATCAAGCCCGTTGGAATCCGGCACGCGCATCCGCTTAAACGGTTGTCTGGATGAGCCTAAAATCGTACCTCCCTTTGTAAGGATTCCCGAAAAATCAGCCGATGTCAAAAGACGGTAATCATCATAAATCAATCCTTTGTATCCATTTAAGAAGCCGTAAACTTCCAGGCCTTCCACGTTTGCGCTCAGACCTTTTACCACTCCGCGCATTGCTGCGTTTAATGCCTGACAGTCGCCGCCGCTTGTCAACAGTCCTATTCTTTTCATCCTCGTTCCCTCCTGATTCTGATTTGACTCCCTAATCCTGCCTTAAGTTTTTTATCGAATGTTCCGTGTCTCTGTTTTTCATGCCACATATAAAATATTACCCTTTTCTATCGCATTTTGCAATATTTTCAGCCAATGTTTGTGGCACGCTTTATTGATTACCTAGTCAAACCTTCCGTATGTAAAAGTAATCCTATGAACAGAAATAACAGCTCTCTCTTATTAAAAGTTTACAGGGCAGCTCCACCCGCACCACTTCCTTATGTTTTCCATTTTTTCGGTCAAGTAACAGTGCTAAAACCAGATGCCCCATTTCCTTTTTCGGAATGTTTATGGTGGTGAGCATTGGCTCTGACTTTTCTGAGGCACGAATGTTATCAATCGATATCACAGAAGGACGATAACTTTTCTTCTGACAGGATTTTAATACTTTTAAAACCCCCAGAGCCGTGGTATCGTTGGCACAAAAGATCGCTGTAGGTTTTTCTTTGGTCTGCAAAATGAGTTTCATGGCACGAATCCCTTCTTCCATTGTCTGGTTTGTGGGATACACATTTCCATGATTTAAAGGCAACTTGTGATTTAACAGGCTTTGGTAATAGCCGATGTAACGACTTTCATAATTACAGTCACCAATATAAGCAATATGTTTATGTCCCAGGGAAAGAAGATATTCCATTGCCATTTCTGCCGCAGTCGTCCCATTGCAGATCACTTCATCATACTCATAGTCCGTGGGATTCCGGTCAATTCCAGCAATGCATTGGTATCTTTTTTTTAATACAGCAATCTGATTTGCAAGACACTTTCCAAGAATAATCAATCCTGTATTGAATTTAGGGGTTACAAATGCAAGGGTATTGCCTTTTTGCTCAATTTTTACATTCTCTTTGGATTTGTAAGGGATGCACACCGAAGAATCCCCCTCCTGCCCTAATGCCATAATGTCTGGCTCGTGAAGAACTTCTCCTAAAATACAACCGTTTTGGATCAATTCCTCTTTTAGACACTGGAAAAGTTCTAAAAAGAAATCGTCCTCTTCCATGGAATGAAACCGTGTCAAATAAATATCGACAATATAGGGCAGTTCTTCTTTTCCCATTCCTTTTCGCAAATGAACAGCAGAGGTATTTGGCGCATAATTTAATTCGGATGCCAACTGCCAAATTCGTTCTTCTAATCCCTTTTTATGACAGTGATGTTCGGGATGATTCAATACCCTTGAGACAGTGGCGGCAGAGGTTCCTGCCAACTGTGCAATTTTCTTCAGCGACATCATCTTCTCCTTATCTAATTAGGATTTACCCCATAAAAATCGTTCTCCTGTGGCACAATCCCTATAAAGCCCATAACTATTCAACACCTTCATAGTTACAATGCAAAATCCACTACAAATCACCTTTGGTGCCAAATCACCTTCGATGACGGGATTTTGCTTTACTAATTCATGTCCTTACGCACAAAACAGTAAGTGTTTTGTGCTGTGTTGAACAGTTACCAACGCCCCTATGTTTTATTTGAAAACGTTTGCAATTTTAAAAGGATAATTTTTATTTTATATGATACTCTAATGAAAAAATATCATAATATAACGCTTTTTACAAGTGAAAACCTTTGCAATTTTAATGGTTGTAATTTATCTTAAAAGTTTCTAAAATAGTTTAGAAGAAGCTATCGAAAGGATCGCAGAAACAATGAGTAAAAGAGCTATTCTTAAATTATTATCCATAGTCTTAGCCAGCACTTTTGTACTAATTGGATGCGGAAACTCCAAAGATTCCGAGAAAACAGAAGTAACTATCGGTTATTTTAATAATGTGACACATCCACAGGCGTTATATATGAAAGCACAAAAACTTCTTGAAAATACTTACGGCGATACTGCCGATGTTGCCTGGATCGCATTCAATGCAGGTCCCGCAGAAGTAGAGGCACTATTTTCCGGCTCTATTGATATTGGATATATCGGACCTGTTCCCGCCATCAACGCCAATGTAAAATCCAAAGGAGATGTTGTCATTCTCTCCGGAGTTTCCAAGGGCGGCGCTGTCCTAGTGAAGAGAAAAGATGCCGATATAAAAAGCATTGCTGACCTTGCCGGAAAAAATGTAGCCATTCCGCAGATTGGCAATACGCAGCACTTATGCTTGTTAGATCTTCTTGCCAATAACGGTTTATCCCCTGTTACCGAGGGAGGCGATGTCACCATCAACGCTGTAGAAAATGCGGATGTAGCCAACACCATGAATCGGGGGGATATTGATGTTGCCCTTGTTCCGGAACCCTGGGGCACAACCTTGGCAGCACAGGGAGCGGACATTATGCTTGATTATGACCAGATTTATATGGACGGAAATTATGATGTGGCGGTAGTGGTGGTAAGAAAAGAATTTCAAGAAAATCACCCAGAACTGGTGGAAGAGTTTTTAAAACAGCACAAAGCGGCAACTGCTGCTATCAATGACAATCCAACAGAATCCTTGCCTATCATTAACAGCGAGCTAGAGGCAGCAACCGGGAAGTCCTTAAGTGAGGACATTCTTAAGGAGGCGTTTACCCGAATCGGAGTATCTACAGAATTAAACAAGGACTCCATTGCAGGTTTTGGAGAAATCAGCGTACAGCAAAATTTTATTAAGGAAGCTCCAGCGGAACAGGAACTATACGCAGAATAATAACTAAGATTGCGATTGAGGAGAATCATCATGTCTTTAATCATTAGGGGACTGTCTAAGCAGTTTCAAGGCAGTGACGAGCATACACTGCAGAATATCAATTTAGAAATTGCCTCCGGTGAATTTGTATGCGTGGTAGGCACCTCCGGATGTGGAAAAAGTACTTTATTAAATCTGATTGCAGGATTAGAGAATCCCACAGAAGGCGAGATATTATTGGACGGAGAAAAAATTACAAAGCCGGGAGCGGAACGAACTGTGATGTTTCAAGATCACGGTCTTTTTCCCTGGCTGAATGTGATTGAAAATGTAAAATTCGGAATGAAGATAAACGGCGTTGCAAAAGAACTTCAGGAGGAAAAAGCCCTTCATTATCTGAAGCTGGTAAATCTCTATGATTACAGAGATTACCCCATCCATCAGCTTTCCGGAGGTATGCGCCAAAGAACCGCACTTGCCAGGGCACTAACCATGGATTCAAAAATCCTGCTTATGGACGAACCTTTTGCCTCACTGGATAAACAAACCTCTAACCGTTTACGAGAGGAACTGCAGCGCATCTGGTTAGAAACCCAACGTACGATTTTCTTTATTACCCACAGTGTGGAGGAAGCTGTCTATCTTGCTGACCGTGTGGTGGTACTTTCCCCGGAAACTCACAGCATCCGCGATATCATCTCCATTAATTTGGAACGTCCGAGACATATCTATTCGCCGGAATTTATCGAACTGCGTCACAGGATTTTAGATGAAGTACGAGGGGAGGCTATATAAATTGAGTCTGTTGATTTTTATACTTATTTTAATTGTTTTTTGGCAGGGGTTTTATTTTCTTGCCGTTGATGTCCTGCAGCTAAGCAAACCCTACACGGTTCCCTCTCCCCTTGGTGTGGGAGAACGTTTCCTGGATCTGCTTTCCAATGGAACACTGCCGGAAGCAACGCTTCAATCTTTAGGCAGAGGCATCTTAGGATACGCCATCGCTATTGTGATCGGTGCCGTTATTGGTTTACTAATTCACCATTTTTATTATCTGCAGAAAAATTTAAAGCCGATGCTTTTAGGATTACAGACTCTTCCAAGCGTTTGCTGGGTACCTTTTTCTATTTTGTGGTTTGGCTTGTCCACCAATGCAATTCTTTTTGTTGTGGTAATGGGCACTGCCTTTAGCATCTCTATTTCTGTAGACAATGCTATTAAAAATGTACCTCCTATCTATGTAAAAGCCGGTCTTACCATGGGAGCGACCAAAAGCCAATTATACTGGGATGTGATTTTGCCGGCATGCCTTCCGGAGTTGGTATCCGGCTTAAAACAGGGTTGGTCCTTTGCATGGCGTGCCCTGATGGCAGGGGAAGTAATGACAACTTCCATTGGTCTTGGCCAAACCTTAATTACCGGCCGCGATCTGGCAGATATCAATCAGGTTATGTTGGTCATGCTAGTCATTGTGTTAGTGGGGCTTCTGATTGATAAGTGTATTTTTTCCGCCATTGAACATCGTATGTTGAAAAAACGCGGACTGTTGTCAGAGTAAGACATTGCATATAATAAACAAAAAGTAAGACCAACCCTCCATCATGAGAGAGTTGGTCTTATTTTTAACCCCATAGAAAGGCAGGTACTGCTCTACCCCTCTTCCCTGTCATCTACAGATTCACCGGGAGGCTCCGCCTCATCAAATTCCAAAATCACCTTAAACAAATCCCCATCTACATACAGCTGAAAGCTCCCGCCCATGATTTCCATGAGGCTGTTGGCAATGGACAGCCCTAACCCGCTGCCCTCTGTATTTCTGGAGCTGTCTCCCCGGACAAAACGTTCCATCAGGGCTTCGCTGCTGATGTTCAATGGATATTTGGAAATGTTGCGGAACGTAATCTCTACCCGCTTCTTCTTTATTTCCATATCAATATAAACCCTTGTGCCGGGCTGCGCATACTTGCAGATATTGTTCATCAGGTTGTCAATGACTCTCCAGAAGTGTCTGCCGTCCGCCATGATGTACACCGGCTGCTCCGGTTTGCTTATCTGCAAATCCAGCCGCGCCGCTTTTGTTTTTTCCTCAAACTCGCCCACGGTCTGCACCATAAATACGCCGGCCTCTAACCGTTCTAAATGGACCGCAAGATTTCCGGTGGAAGCCTTGGAGGCTTCTATCAAATCCTCAATGAGCTTTTTTAATCTGCCTGACTGACGTTCCAATACTTCTAAATATTCTTCCGCCGTCGCATTTTCCAATTTCTCTTTTTCCAGCAAATCCACATAGTTGATGATGGAAGTCAGCGGCGTCTTAATATCATGGGAGACATTCGTGATAAGCTCTGTCTTAAAACGCTCGCTTTTCATCCGCTCCTCCACGGCGCGCGCCATTCCCTGGCTGATGCTGTTGATATTCTCCCCATGGCGCTTAAAATCCATATTCATGCCATTGGTGTTGATTTTATACTGAAAATCTCCGGAAGCAATCCGCTCGCCCCCTTCTTTGAGCATTTTCATCTGCACCAGCCCCCAGATGATAAGCGTATAGAGCAGCACTTTCTCCAAAAACCATACGAACAGCAGGATTTCCGTGTTATGTGGGCTAAAAGTAACAATCCCACTCAATTCAAAAATCGCCAGTACCGCCATGACCAGCAGCCATCTCCATAGGAAGCCCATATTCTGCCACACCATTTTCACAAATCTCCCTACGAAGGTGAAAGCCTGGTAAATAAGCGTGTTTCTCCACCATTTCCCTTTTTTCACACGGACGGCAAAGCTTAAGACAAACCATAAGAAAAGCCACCCCATACAAAGTCCCAGAAAAACGAACAGGCAGATGTAAGGCGAGATGAGAGATGAATTTCCAAGCTCTAACACGATTGCTAAAAGTATCATTTCTCCAGCAAAAATCAGAATTGCCAGCACATCTAACCATAGTTTGTCTGCGGGAAGAAGGACGATTTCTTCCGTATCCTTGCGATGCCCTGCCGCCGCAAGTAAAAAGCAGAACAAGCCAATGCCCGCCAGCAGGGATAAGATACAGACAATCAGCGCCGGGTAACGCCAGGTATACATCAAATTCGCGAGAATATCTGCCTGGGCAAACAAATTATCTGACCAGCCTTCCGGAAGTTTATCCGGCCACAGGGAAACTACGATATAATCTCTGATGTCTTTTCCTGAGTAAATTACCCGCAGCGTGTAGTTCGGATCCAGATAATAGTCTGTTGTTTCCGTGACAATCACCTTGTCTTCGATATTGATTGGAGTGAGTTCCGCCGCGTCGATTTCCCGGACTCCGTCTAAGAGAAATGTCCCCCACTCCTCGCGGGGCATTCCCGCTTCCTCCAACATACGAAAGTTAAAATAGGTTTCCTGTGTCAACGGGAGATCCCTTCCGCTGTTTTCCCCGTCAGCTGTACCTTCCAAAATCTCAGCCACTTTTTCCGCAGTATTATCCGTCCCATCACTCTCCCGCTCTTCCTCAAGCAATCTATATTGCTTTGTGTCAAAATCGAACTGATAGGAGACGTTATAGCTTACATCCGGGGCCGCACGGTATAATGCCACTCTCTGCACTGGAAAATATTCATTTTCCAAAGTTCTGTAATATAAAATTCCGCCAGAGGCGTCATAACAGATTGCGTCTACATAAAAACTCACACTTTCTCTGTCGAGTTCGGAATTGGCATAGGCATATCCTCCCAACAGCCCTTCCCGATAATATAACGTCGTATCGCGGCCCATGGACGTGTAAAAAATCTGCGCCTCTTCCTCTGTGACTCTCCGCGAAAAATGACTCTCCGCATAAGTTTTGCTGCTGTTTAAGTCCAGCCCCTCAATAGAATCCCCCTCAATAATGCCATACTCAAAACCCGCTTCCTCTAAAATCTCCCGGACATCCGTCTTGCCGCCATGATGGTAATGATACGCGGCGAGCAGCGAATAACGGTTGCCTGCCCTGGAAAACAGGTTTTCTCTCGTTTTTTCTTTTGAAATTTCGTATACATTTTCGTCCACCATCACTGCAATGGCGGCAGCACTTGCCACACACAACACAGCGCATAATGACAATAATACCCATGCAGCTGCTTTTGCAACAGCCGAACCTTTCCATTTCTTCATCGTTTTCCTCCTTCCTGTGGTGTCTTTGTCTCCGCTTTGCACTAATCTTCCATCTTATAGCCCCTTCCCCACACCACTTTCAGATAGCGGGGTTCCGCAGGGTTATACTCTACTTTTTCCCTAAGATGGCGGATATGAACTGCCACAGTATTTTCCGTACCGTAAGGGCTGTCTTTCCAGACCTCTTCATATATCTGATTGGGGGAAAACACCTTGCCCGGATGCTCCATTAACAGTTTTAAAATATCATACTCCGTGCGGGTTAAAGATACCGCTTCCCCGTCTAACGTCACCTCTTTGGTGCGGTCGTCTAACTCAATGCCGCCGATGCACAAAGTCTCTTTTTTCACTGTTCCGCCTCCAAGCTGCATATAGCGCCTGAGCTGGGATTTGACCCGCGCCTGCAATTCCACCGTATTAAAGGGCTTCGTCACATAATCATCCGCCCCTACCGTAAGCCCCAACACCTTGTCCGTATCCTCGCTTTTTGCGGTCAGCAGTATGACCGGAACATTGGAGCTTTCCCGAATTTTTACCATAGCGGAAATGCCGTCCATCTCCGGCATCATAATGTCCATCAGAACAAGATGAATGTCGTTTTCCCGCAAAACCTCCAGCGCCTCTTTTCCGTTGTAAGCGCAAAACACTTGATACCCATCCGCCGTCAGATATATTTTTAATGCAGATACAATGTCCTTTTCGTCGTCACATACCAGTATGTTGTACATATGCTTCCCATGCCTTTCTTTTGAAACGATTTCGTAACAGTTCAGCCCACGCCATTCGCAATCCCGCACTACGTGCTTCAAAGCTTACTATCGTAAGCGGATTGCTCATTAACGGGCGTTTTGCTCATAAGCAGTCTCGTATGCTCATTCATGCAAGCATGATTCGCCTACGAGACTGCTTATGGCTGAACTGTTACACGATTTCGCGATTTTGTTTCTGTCTCTATTGTAACGGAATAATTATGAATATCCAATGTGGGAAATGATTAAGATTTGATTAAAAAAGAGGCGCTGTCCCATACAACGCCTCTTGCTGCCTTTTTCTTTTTTATTTTCTATTTTTGATTTGCCGGCTCCATGTTCACGGAACGTCCCTTAATCTTTGCGTGCTTCATGCTCTCCAGGACCTCCATGCCGTACTCTCTGGGGACTTCCACAAACGTATATTTATCATACATATCAATGGCTCCCACTAATTTACCGGGCATACCGGATTCCCCTGCAACTGCGCCCAAAATGTCTTTCGGCCTGATGCGGTCTTTCTTTCCGATATTGATAAAGAGGCGCACCATGCCTTCCTCGGCACCGGTATTATCAAACTGGAACTCGTCCTCTTTTTCACCCTCTAAATTGACCTGGCCCAATGCCTGTTTTAAAAATGCAGCCGCGATATCCATGGCAGTATAGTCGGAATCATTGACCTGCTGCTCGATGATATCAATCATATCCTTTAAATTTTCCTCATCGATAATGCGGCCGATTTCTTCCATCACTTTCTCCGCCTTAATCTGTGCCACGTCGTCCGTGGACGGAATCGGCATTGCCACAATTTTGGTCTTACAGTAGCGCATGATGTCTTTTAATTTGTAGACTTCTTTTCCCTTGACAAAGGTGAAGGCTCTGCCCGCCCTGCCCGCTCTGCCGGTACGGCCGATACGGTGTACATAATACTCGTCGTCCTGGGGAATATCGTAGTTGAACACAGCCTCCACATCATCCACGTCAATCCCTCTTGCGGCAACGTCGGTGGCAATCAAAATCTCCGTCTTCCCATTGCGGAAGCCGCGCATAACCCTGTCTCTCTGGGTCTGTTTCATGTCGCCGTGAAGCCCTTCTGCAAAATAGCCCCTTCCCTGCAGTTCCTCGGTGAGTTCATCTACCATGCGCTTGGTATTGCAGAATACCAGGGAGCGTTTCGGATCGTAATAGTCCAGGAGTCTGGTGAGGACATCCACCTTGTCCTTTCTTTTTACATCATAGTAATACTGTTCGATGCTTGGCACGGTCAGCTCTTTTTTCACCACCTTAATGGTGACTGCATCATGCTGGTATTTTTTGGTGATATCCAAAATCGGCTTTGGCATCGTAGCAGAAAACAGAACGGTCTGCCGGTTCTCCTCCGGTATGTATTCCAAAATCGTTTCTATGTCCTCGCGGAATCCCATGTTTAACATTTCATCCGCCTCATCTAATACGATAGTATTGACGTCCTCGCACCGGATTGTCTTTCTTCGGAGATGGTCCATGATGCGCCCCGGCGTACCGATGATAATCTGCGCGCCGCCCTTTAGGGCTTTGATCTGCCGCCCAATCTCCTGTCCGCCGTATACCGGCAGGATTTTCACGCCGTGCATATATTTCGCCAGTTTCCGGATTTCGTCCGCCACCTGGATTGCAAGCTCTCTGGTGGGGGATAAAATAAGGATCTGTGTTTTCTTATTGTTCAGATCTACTTTCTGCAGCATCGGTATCCCGAAAGACGCTGTTTTTCCGGTTCCCGTCTGTGCCTGTCCAATCACGTCCACCCCGGACATCACCACCGGGATTGCCTGGCTCTGAATCGGAGTCGCCTCTTCAAATCCCATCTCTGCAATCGCCCGCAATATCTGAGGATACAAATTTAACTCATCAAATCTAACTGTTTCCATTCATTGTCTCCATACTTCATTCTT
Source organism: uncultured Roseburia sp. (assembly GCA_947627165.1). Lineage (GTDB taxonomy): Bacteria > Bacillota > Clostridia > Lachnospirales > Lachnospiraceae > Roseburia. Next base: position 1,490 of record CANQUZ010000027.1, on the reverse strand, counting down.
AATTAACGCACAACATTTCTAACTTATCATACGCTTTCTGTTTTGTCAATTTCTTTTTTCCAGCCGCAGCGATACTATTATGTAGCCCTGTACCTGCGTTTCAGGCAAGGGTTCTATCTCATCAAAGCAATCGAATGAAAACGTGCCTTAACCATACTGTTTACGACCTTTTTTCCATCTCTTTCGTATAAATGTGGAAGTTCGATTGCGGGTTTTCCTCGTCACAGTATAGTTTATGCCGCTCTCCTGATTTGTTTCCACAAGAAAGGCTATGGTTTATTCAAAATATTCAATCGGATCTATGGGGGCGCCGTCTTTTAAGAGTTCAAAATACAGATTGCTGCCCTCAATGGAATAGTATTTTGTGGGTTCGCTGATATATCCTAAGACGTGTCCAGCCTCCACATAATCCCCGACTTCAAAATTCAGTTCTTTTAATTGTCCATAGATTGCCTGATAGCCGTCTCCTAAATTGACTGTCACAGTGCATCCGGTCACTTCGTCATTCTCGATTCCCTGTATCTGCCCCCTCGCTGCAGAATACACCTTATCATTCACTTCTCCCGCAATGATGACTGCCGGATTGTATTTATACTGGTCTAATGTGGCGAAATACACGGTGGAGTCCATACTGTAATTCATAATGACGTCCCCCTCCATCGGCCACATCAAGTCCATTTCTTCCGAAAAATGCAGCGCTTCCACAGAACTTCCCGCCGCCTTGGCAGCTCCGGTGGTTTCTTCCACTTCTGTACGCTCTGTTGCCTCCGTTTCCTCCGTCGTTTCTTCCTCCGTCTCTTCCGCCGTTTCCGTCTTTGGCTCCACAACTGCCGCCGCTTCCTGTAATTCTTCCTCCTGCGTTTCCTCTGTGTCCGGCGCCTGCGCCACCTCCTGCTGGTTCTGATTCAGCTCTTCGGCAAACTGCGCCTCCATCTGCTGCCGCTCTTTTTCCTGTCTGCTGCTATAGAGCGCCGTTGTGCCAATGGCTGCAATGAGCACTAAGGCACCCGCTATCACATATTGTTTCCGCCGAAAAATACCGGCCCATCCCTTCTTTTTCATATCCTTTCACCATCCATTTCCTTCGTTTTACCTATAGTTTTACCGAATCTGGATGGTTTATACAAAATCTAGTTGTTTTTTTCCGCCTTTTCCAGCTTCGCTTCCGGAAAAAAGTAAGCCAGGATTTCCCGGTAATCTTTTCCCTCTGCCGCAAGGGATTCCGCCATATGCTGGCTTAAGCCAAAACCGTGCCCGATGCCCTTTGTGACAATGCGGATGTTTTCCCCCGTGTCTGTAATGGTAAAACAGGCGGAATTAAGGCCAAAGGCGCTGCGAAATTCTTCCCCGCCGCATTGGAGTTCCCCTACCTGCACCTTCAGGACATACTCCGCCGCGTCGCGCTCCGCCACCTGCACTGCCGATGTGTCCTGCACCTTCCCGTCGGGAAACGCACGGTTTACCATTTCCAGAAATTCTTCTTTTTTCCA
>CANQUZ010000026.1 GCA_947627165.1 uncultured Roseburia sp. | reverse complement strand
GTGCCGGGATTTTCCTCGGCAGGGAACGATACAAGCAAGCGTGTCATCTGGCAGCATGAAGACGGGCTTTATATGAAAGAAATCAGCGGGATTGCAGACGCCGATTCCGATACGACTGTGATAGACTACAACACAGAGGCAGTGAGAGAATGCTGCGTCAGTGAATATATAGAAGAATTTGTACTGGCTTATGATTCGGCAAAACCGAACACGGTATCCCTGTCGTTCAAGCTATCGCGAGGGACGCAGGAGTATGAGATGAGCAATGAGTTTAAGATAAGAAACGAGCTGAAATGAATCCAATTCGCCTTAGAAAAGGAGGAACGACCATGAAGAAATACAGGAAGCGCATCATACCAATCATATTAGTGATCAGTTTAAGCATCACATGGATTTCGATGCCGAATGGGAAGATAAAGTCCTATGCGGAGGAGACGCCAAGCACAGGATTGTTGTCCGATACGACAATTCGAGGCGTTGCGGATACGTTAGAAGATCTCCCGCAGTATGGCGATCCGGATTATTTGTCCAAAGCGCGCGGAACGGCGGAGCGTCCTTTCGTTGTGCTGGAACTCGTGCCTTATGAGGAATATGCGGAATTTGGATACCATATCGGCGGGTGCGAACCGGTGGAAATTGAAAAGATGCACGGATACGGCGATATGACGAGCGTGGCAAGCATGGGGGATGCGAAAGTAGAGCAGAAGCCCGCCTATTACTTTACGGATGAGCCGGAATCGGATGAAAAGCTGTATGACGGCAAACCGGCGGCGCAGGATTGGTATCAGTTCGACTTAAAAGGTTATTATGAGCTGGTGGAAGAGGGTTCCGGAAATTTCCGCCAGGTGCAGATAGAGCCGGAGGCAAACGGACTCATGACCACCGAGGCAGAAGAAACAGAAACGGCTGAGACGGAAGAGACGGAAACCACCGAGACAAAGCAGCCGGAAACAGAGCAACAGACCACGGAAATGCCGGGCACAGAAATGCCAAGCACAGAAATGCCGGGCATGGAAATGCCTGGAACAGAGCAGCAGACCACAGAAATGCCGGGCACGGAAATGCCAAGCACAGAAATACCGAGTACGGAAATACCGGGTACGGAAATGCCTGGAACAGAGCAGCAGACCACCGAAGTGCCGGAAACGGAAGCGCCAAGCACGGAAATACCTGGCATGGAAATGCCTGGAACGGAGCAGCAGACCACCGAAGTGCCTGACACAGAAATGCCTGGAACAGAGCAGCAGACCACTGAAGTGCCTGACACGGAAGTGCCGGAGACTGAAATGCCGGAAACCGAAGTGCAGGCGACAGAGCTGCCGGAACCGGAAGTAACGGAAACGACGGAGATAAAAGAGCCGGAAACGCAGGTGAAAACGCCGGAAACCAGAAATGCTGACGTGCGGGGCGAGGCTGCAGAACCGACGAACGAGGAACCGGAGGAAACCCGGACGACAGAGGAAGTGACGTCCGGCAAGGCGCAAAGGGAAGAAGCGGCAGAGGAAGAAGCGTCTGTCACGAAAAAAGAGAACCCTCCCAAAGTGAGAAGCGGCAATGAGGAAGAAGTAATCATAGATTCTTTCGCAACAGAGGCTGTGGAAGAAAACAGTGAGGCGGATGAGCTGGAGGAAGAAGCGACGCTGCATACGGACGCGCTTCCGGATCCCCAGAAAAAAATTGTACTGGAAAACAAGATTAACGATATGCTAAAGGCTGCGGGGCAGGAGATACAGATTGTGCCGGAAGTGGGAGGCAATCTTGTTTGGCATACAGTGCAGGACTTTGAACTGGCGGAATATGAAAGCAAAGGCATTACTTTCACCGATCCGGTCGGCAAGGTGCTGGTCAATGTCGGCGACCGCATTTATACAACGAGACGCTCTTCGGCGGAAGACGCGGCAGTTAAAACAGATACTTATTACACCTATCAGAACTATGAGAAGTTCCTGACGCTTTCTCTGGGACTGACACAGGAAGAGGCGGCGGAGTTTTCCGTGCTGGTAAAGACCATCACGCCGGATGCTCTGAATGCTAATCCGGAGTGGGTGGACTATGCGGATTTGATTTATCTGGCACCCAAGACCCATGTAGGCACAGTGGTGGATTTGTGGAAAAAATATAACCGTCTGCATAAGACGCCTGCGGCGGAATATCGGAACAATGAATTTGAATATAACGACCTGACTTGGGAGACGACGCTAAGACTTTATAATAAGATTACGGCAAAAACCAACTATGCGCCGATTATTATGGACGATAACTTTTATAATAATATCGGGCAGAATGGTATGCTGACAAGTAAGACAGTAAAAACAGGCGTGAAGATGCGTATTTATGACTGGAATCTCCAGCCCGCTACGGATGCTTACGGCAACGAATTTTCGCCTCGGGAGATTACCGGTAGCAACAATAATATCTGGAAACTGGCAATTATGCTGCTGTGCATGGATTCCAGCCTGTTCCACAATTTATACTTAAAAGGCGACGACCCCATTGTCAAGGATGGAAAGTGCACCTTGCAGACGGGGGATGCGGCGGACTACTGGACCGTAGATACGTTTTTCCTGCTGAAACCGGGAAAAAATCCCTGGGATTACTGGGTTTCACCGGAGTTCTGGGAGAGCTTCCACAGTACATCGACGTTTACGAGCGCACCATATAAGTACTGGGTCAATGGCAGAGTCTTTACGTTTACGGGCGATACCAGCACATCCCAGAGATTTGATCAGGAGCTGACTCCGAACAAAGAAAAATTTAAGGATTATTATGAATGGCTGGGCAACAAGAAGCCGAGCGCCGCTTCCGCGATAGAATTTATTTTAAGCTATGGGGAGGATGCGGAGGAACAGCCGGATTCCGGCACGCTGCGGGTACTGGATTTAGAGCCTTCCGTGGGACTGAAAAATGACGAGTTCTTTTCTCTGGACTGGGGATTGTCAGAAACTTATTTATACATGATGTTCCCGTTCTTTGATGGGGATATCGAGGTCGTACATCAGACCACCGCAGAGTTTATCGGAAAAACCGAGGATCTGGGCAGTTCCTATGCGATGATTTATTTAGGGCTTGACTGCGGGGCTTACAATACAACGGCAATGAGTATGCAGCTATCAAATGGAAACTGGGTGTCTCTGACGGTTCCGGATTGGAATGATAACAGTCTGGACGGATTGATTTACCTGCACAGCATGGATGCGATTAAGAGTGCGGAAACGACGGATGTTTTGGGAACGCGCTCCGTGAAGTGGCTGTGGTCTTATGATGACGGAAGAGATGTTGCAAACGCCGATACGCTGCGCTTCCAGGGAAATGATATCAGCAGAAAGAAGCAACGAGAACTTGAGGCGTATGTAAGCGGCGGCCATCCGGTGATAGCGGAAGAATACCTCTACAACCTGGAGAGAAAACTCATCGATCCGGCGACTTATATTTCGCAGTTTGTCAATGCCTACAAGGGAAAAGGGATATACTCCGCTACGGATACGGACGGAATCCGGGGGGCAGTGGAGCGGTACCTGCAAGAGAGATCCCATGTGACGTTTACCGGGCTTCCGCTGGAATACAACGGGGCGACGGCGGGTGCCGACTCTGCAGTAGTCTCCAATCCGCAGTATCTTCCGGTGGACGGCAGCGGTACGCCGTATCTGGAATTTGGATTTTCGGTGGATGCGGAAGGATATGCTTATAATGTTTATATAGATAAAAACCGCGACGGCAAGTTTGGAGCGGATGAGAAAGCGGCGGATCAGGCTCCGGCGGCAGTTGGAGCGAACGCCTTCGGATGCCAAATCGCAGGATGGCAGCAGACGGTCGGCCAGGTATTGTGGAAGATTGAGGTCTACAATGTGGCAAATCCATCAAACTGCTATGTGAGAACGGGCTGCTCCGCAGCGGGAAGCGTATCTTCCGGACGCGGCAAAAAAGAGGTGCAGGTACTCCAGATTATGCCCAAGGACAGCGAAAAAGACGGCGCATACCAGGGAGAACTCAATCTTGAGAAGAGCGGGCTTTTCCGGAAGTACTATGAGAATCTTGCCGATTACAAGGTGACGGTCAAGACCATTTCAGCGGAAGAGTATGAGAGTTATTTCTACGGGGAGACGACCGACGCATCGGGAAGAGTCACAAAGACCTCTTACGGTTTTTCCTACACCTATGACCGCAACTTTATGGAAAATAAAGACGTGGTGGTAAATGAGGATAAACTGCAGGGCGGGCTTTCCAACTACGATATCATTGTCGTGGGATTTGGCGCAGATTTCGCCCAGCGGGATTTGGATAATACCTACGGTGCAGTGGATTATCTGCGTTATTTCCAGGGGCAGCCGGATCGCAGCATTATTTTCACCCATGATGTGACCTCTATGTACAACAAGGCGAGCGGTGGGAAAAACCCGACGGGTTATACGGCAAATATGCTGCTTCGGGATATCATGGGAATGAAGCGTTACCAGTCCATGAGCAATCAGCTTCCGGCGGCTAAGAGAGAGGAAATCAGAAAGTACCAGCAGCTGCAGGTCTATGATGTGCTGTGGTATACAGGAAAGAATGATAAGCGGGAGGATGTATCTAAAACATACGAGCAGAATCATGGCTATACGTATTACGCGATGAAACGGCTGGGCGGAGTGAGCGGACAGAAAATGCCGTATCGGTATCTGATTACCAATCCGGCAGGAGCCGCCGTCAACGCCGGAAACACGACAGGATTTTATGACAGCGTTGATTTGACGACCAGGGCGGTAAAAGTAAATGAGGGGCAGATTGCATCTTATCCCTACAAGATTGACAGCGAGATAGGAATTGCTCCGACCCATGCGCAGTGGTATCAGTTAAGCCCGGAGGACGAAGACCTTACCGTTTGGTATTGTCTGGCGGCCGATGGAAATCTGGCGTCCGTCAACCAGGGAAGCGCAGGAAACTCCCTGACTTACCAGGTATCTCCGAATGACGCCATGAACAACTACTATGTATACAGCAGGGGCAATGTTTATTACTCCGGCATCGGGCATTCCGAAGTGGTCAGCGACATGGAGGCGAAGCTGTTTGTCAACACCATGATTGCCGCATACCGGGACAACGACCGCGAGGATGTCAATGTGACCTATGAGCCGCCTGTCATTGAAATTGAAAACGATGAAAAAATCGAAGTGAGCGAGAGGGAATACTCCATCGAGCATATCGGCAGATTTGACGGCCTGCAGGCAGTCGGCGCAAAAGGCGCTCTGTACGGCATAGATGGAACGATTGACAGTGAATACACCGTTCGCTTTAAACCGACAGATCCCAATACCGTGCCGGCGCAGTTAGAGTGTACGATTCAGTACAAAGATGAATCCGGCAACGTGGTTTATGCGGATGAAGTGCAGGATGCAGGCGGAACGGTCATAAGGGCGGATGAGAACCATAAGTTCACGACTCTGCAAAAAGACCAGGAATACATTTTGAAGTATCCGATGAAGTATCTGGTGGAGGATGTGGCTTCCGGCAGAAACGCTCTGAGGACGGTTGATTTTGAGATTAAAAACGACCTTTCAGAAGAGACGAATATCACGACGGTGCGCATGACGCTGCAGCCGCTGTTTCCGCTTGACTAAAGGCAGGAAAAACCTCATTATAAAAGAAAAAGGAACTGTGTGGGAAACGCATGATGAGTGCGTTTCCTATCACAATGTCTTTTGATAAAATCTGAATAAGGATGACGAAAAACAAGAATAGGAGGAAAAAACATGGATATTTTCGACAAGATAGGAGTGACCTTAGCGAGCGCGGGAAAAGATGTCACGCAGAAAGCGAAAGATGTATCAGAGGTAGCAAAGTTAAAAATCGATATCCGTTCCAAAGAGGATTTTGTGGAGAAACAGTATGCGGCGCTGGGAAAGAGATACTACGAGAAGTATAAGGACGAAAAAGACCATGAAGAGGCGGAGCAGTTTTTCCTGATAAGTGAGGCATTGGAAGAAATCGAGCGTATGCAGGCGGGAGTCATGAAGATACAGGGCGCGGCAAAGTGTCCGAGCTGCGGAACAAAAGTAGCAGAGACCGCCAGCTTCTGTAGCAACTGCGGCGCAAAAATAGATGTGATGTTTGAGGAATAAAACCTTGGAAAAGAAAAAAGAATATCTTCCTTTTCTAATGGTCGGCGCCATTGCCGTTTTGTACCACATAAAAATACAGCCTATGGCAGGGGATGATCTTTTCTTTTCCCAGGCGGCGGACGGAAAGGGGCTGTTTCCCTATCTGATAGAAAGGTATAACACCTGGACCTCCCGATTTGTCATAGAAGGGATTTTGGTACTGCTGGTAAAAGCGCCGCTCTTGTGGAGAATCCTGGACGCCGCTGTTTTTGCCACGTTTCCGCTGTTATTGTCAAAGCTATTTGGCGGCGGAACACTGATGAATTGGTGCGCTGCTGCGGCAATCCTGATGTACCCGTTCCACGACATGGGTTCGGCGGGATGGATTACCACGACCGTAAATTACTTTTTTCCTGTCTGGGGGATGTTTTTTATCGGCGTCCTGCTAAGGAAAATGGCAATGCGGGAAAAAATTTATCTGGCAGAGGCGGCGGCAGCCGTGCCGGTTTGTTTGATTGCCAGCAGCCACGAACAAGTGGCTGTGATTTTATTTGTTGTGTTTTTGATCTACGGCTGCTATGCGCTGCGGGGGCAGTTTCCAATCTGCCGACCGGGCTTATTCGCGGGGATGGCGGCGGCAAATCTGATGACGCTGCTCTCCATTCTCCTCTGCCCAGGGAATGCGGCGCGCAACGCAGTGAGCATTGCAGACCTCCCCATCTATGCCTCATTTGGTTTTTGGGACAAACTCTATCTGGGGCTTTTGAGCGTGGAAAGGGTTTTTATTGCCAATGCGGACGCGGTGTTCGTATTGACGGCGGCATTGCTTGCCGGACTGGTCTATCTGAAAACAGGGGATTATAAAAAGACGCTGCTTTCCAGCCTGCCGCTGATGATTGTCTTTGGTCAGACCGTGCTGCGGACGGCTTATCCCGGTTTGTCCGGGCTGTTTGTGATGCCGGGGCAGATTACGGAGTGGAGCTGGGGGGATCGGGGAACCTGGATTCCCATGGGGTATCTGTTTGCCGCCGTTGCATCCATAGTGTACGCCCTGTACTGGCTGTTTGGGGAGAGGCTGGGAGAGTACCTCTCCATTTTGGCGTTGTTGGGCTGCGGGTTTGGGGCAGGCGTGATTTTAGGTTTTATGGCGACGATTTACGTCTCCGGGGAAAGGGTGTATATTGCCCTGTATTTCAGCCTGTTTTTTGTGATGCTGTTTGCGCTGTACCGCCAGAGAGAAACCATACTGGAAAAAGGAAACGGGACGTTGGGAAAACTCGCGGCAACCTGGGCGGCGCTGCTCTGTTTAGTGAATGTGGGGTTTGTGTTTCTCTCCTGCTGAGACAGGAGGCTGAAAAAATAGAAGTTTTATCCGACAGGTTCTGCGCTGAACCGGAACTTGCGATAGGCTGATGTTAGGAGCGAAAGGTTTCGGGAACAGCCGCAGCAGGGAGAAAAAGAATAATAGAAAGAGAGAACAAATATGAGCAATAAAGGGAAATATTATATGACGACTGCGATTGCCTACACTTCCGGCAAGCCGCATATCGGGAATACTTACGAAATCGTGCTTGCCGATGCGATTGCAAGATTTAAGAGGGCGGAGGGATACGAGGTTTATTTTCAGACCGGGACGGATGAGCACGGCCAGAAAATTGAAGAGAAGGCAAACCAGACCGGCGTTACGCCAAAGGAATATGTAGACCGTGTGGCGGGCGAGGTGAAACGCATCTGGGATCTGATGAATACCTCATACGATAGTTTTGTCCGCACCACAGACGAGGATCATGAGAAACAGGTGCAGAAAATTTTCAAAAAGCTGTATGAGAAGGGCGATATCTACAAAGGCGCATATGAGGGGCTTTATTGTACGCCCTGCGAATCCTTCTGGACGGAGTCCCAGTTAGTAGACGGGAAGTGCCCGGACTGCGGCCGTGAGGTGAAGCCTGCTAAGGAAGAGGCGTATTTCTTCCAAATGAGCAAGTATGCAGACCGCCTGATGGAGCATATCAACAGCCATCCGGAATTTATTCAGCCGGTGTCCCGCAAAAATGAGATGATGAACAACTTTCTCCTGCCGGGACTGCAGGATCTCTGCGTGTCAAGGACCTCTTTCACCTGGGGGATTCCGGTGGATTTTGACGACAAGCACGTCGTGTATGTGTGGCTGGATGCGCTGACAAACTATATTACCAAAATCGGCTATGATGCGGAAGGAAATTCCACGGAGCTGTTCCAAAAAAACTGGCCGGCAGATTTACATCTGATCGGAAAGGATATCATCCGTTTCCATACCATTTACTGGCCGATATTCTTGATGGCACTGGATTTGCCGCTGCCGAAGCAGGTATTCGGGCACCCCTGGCTCCTGCAGGGCGGCGATAAGATGAGCAAATCAAAGGGGAATGTGATTTATGCAGACGACATGGCGGAGCTGTTCGGCGTGGACGCTACGCGCTATTTTGTCCTTCATGAAATGCCCTTTGACAATGACGGCGTGATTACCTGGGAGCTGGTGGTGGAACGCTTCAATTCCGACCTTGCAAATGTTTTGGGAAATCTGGTGAACCGGACTGTCTCCATGAGCAATAAATACTTTGACGGCGTTGTAAGAAGCACAGGGGCGGCGGAAGAGGTAGACGCGGACTTAAAGGCGGTTGCTGTAGGCGCAAGAGACAAGGTTGCGGAGAAAATGGAAAATCTGCGTGTGGCGGATGCCATCTCAGAGGTCTTTCAGGTATTCAGACGTTGCAATAAATACATTGACGAGACAGAGCCGTGGGTGTTGGCAAAGGATGAGGAAAAGAAAGACCGTTTGAGCGAGGTCCTTTATAATCTGACCGAGGCGATTACCATCGGCGCAAGCCTTCTGGAAAGCTTCCTGCCGGAGACTGCCGGAAAAATTGCAGGACAGTTCCACACGTCCTTAAGAGCCTATGACGATTTAGACAAATTCGGCCTGTATGAAAGCGGAAAAAAAGTTGTAGAAAAGCCGGAAATTCTGTTTGCCCGCTTAGACGTGAAAGAAATCATGCCGAAAGTAGAGGCAATCCGCGAGGCGCAGAAAGCAGAGTTTGAGGCGGAGCAGAGGGCCCTTGGCATACTGCCGGAGGAAAAAGAGGCGGAAGCAGAAACCGTAATTGATATCGAGCAGAAACCAGAGATTTCTTATGACGATTTCATGAAAATGCAGTTTCAGGTAGGCGAGGTGATTGCCTGTGAGGCAGTGGAAAAATCCAAAAAGCTGCTCTGCTCCCAGGTGAAAATCGGAAGCCAGGTAAAGCAGATTGTGTCCGGTATCCGTAAATATTACACGCCGGAAGAGATGGTCGGCAAAAAAGTGATGGTATTAGTCAACTTAAAACCTGCCAAACTGGCGGGAATCCTCTCCGAGGGAATGCTGCTCTGCGCCGAAGATGCAGAGGGGAACCTTGCCCTGATGACGCCGGAGAGAATGATGCCGAGCGGTGCGGAGATATCCCTGGAAAGAGGAAACAAATATCGTTATCTTCCTTTTGGGATCATGTTCCTGACAGCGGCGCTCTGGCATCTGACATTAAAGATTTCCACGGGGGATGATGTGGTTTATTTCCAGACCTTGATGGATGGGAGAAGTATCTGGGAGATTTTAGCGCACCGCTATCAGACGTGGTCCTCCCGGATGGCGATTGAGTTTGTCTTAATTCCGCTGGTGCATCATCCGGTTCTGTGGAAAATCTTAGATGTTGGAGTCGTGACTGCCATTCCCGCCCTGTTGTATCAGATCTTGCGGCAGGAGGGGGATACCGAGGAAATAAAGAGCAGAATGCGGTGGATGGCGTGCGGGTTTACGCTGCTGTATCCGTTTTCCGATATGGCGTCTGCGGGCTGGATTGCCACCACTACGAATTACTTATGGCCACTGTTCGGACTGCTGTTTATCGTATGTCTGGTGAAAAAAAGGATGTGGGGACAAAAGATTGCGTGGCACGAGGCAGTCTTTGGAATTGTGTGCTGCGTTTACTCCAGCAGTCAGGAACAGGTTGCCGTGATATTGCTGGCGATATTGCTGACGGCGATTTTTTCGGCAGTCAGGCGGAGCGGCATAAGGCAGCCTTTTTTCTATCTGCTCACAGGAATCGATATCGTTTCGTTGATAACCATTTTAAGATGCCCCGGAAATGCCATCCGCAGCGCCCAGGAAGTGGAAGGGCGGATGCCGCAGTTTCGGGACTTTTCTTTTTGGGAAAAAATCTATCTGGGGGCGTCGAATGTGGAGCGGATTTTCATTGCCCAGGTAAACAGCATTTTTCTCATCTTTACCGTGTTATTGGCAGTATATGTCTGCAAAAAAACGCGGGATTATTGGAAAACTCTTGGCGCAGGCGTTCCTCTATTGGTCTTATTGGGCTATTCCGTCATACGGACAGGGCACCCCTGGTATGAAAAGATTTTTATTGTCCCGAAACAGGCCGCAGGATGGAATTTCGGGGAACTGGAAACCTGGCTTCCCATTTTGTTTTTCGTGGTGACGGCGGCGGGTATCCTTTCTGGAATGTATTTCCTGTTCAAGGATACCATAGAAATTTATGTCTATCTGGTGCTGTTACTTGGCGTGGGACTGGCTTCCGGCGTCGTTATGGGATTTTCGCCTACGATTTATGCCTCTGCGGACCGGCCCTATCTGTATCTTTACTTTATATTGATATTTACCAGTTTGCTTTTGGTGAAGCAGGGAGAAAAAGAGCGTCCATTGGAAAGGGGAAACCTGCCGCATAAGCTGTGCTGCACCGTGGGCATCCTGTTTGTGTTGGTAAATGTGGCGGAAGTATTCTGGATGTGCCATATCATGTAGAGAAACGCAGAAAGTGTTTCGCGCGGTAAAAGGGAAAGTTGGAGTAGGAAACCGCTCTGCATGGTAAAGTGAAAACCGGAGTTGGAGGCCGCTTCACGCGGCAGAAGAGAAAACCAGAGTAGGAAACTGTGTTTGAGGCTGCGAAGTAGAGGCGGAAAGTGAAAACCGCTCTGCATGGTACAAGGAAAGTCGGAGTCGGAAGCCGTTCGCGTGGCAGAAGGAAAGTCCCTGGAAATGTTTATCTACTGCGGTAAAACATAAGAAAATGATGTGTTCGTGCCGATATTAATAATAAATAATAAAATTTATAGGAACTGTTCTGCACGGAATAGGATTCTTGCTGCAGGTTTTGCATGGGCTAGGAAGTGCGGAAGCGTTACGGGTTTATGAAAGGAATCATAAGCGGTATTTTTCAGGGAGGAAAAAGTTATGGCGCTTACAATCAATGGAAATGGCGTGGGTGCCGCAAAGGACAATCCCATGATGCCAGGAACTTTATCAACGAATCAAAGCGGCTATGCACGGACGCGGATGGGCAGAACGAAAAACGGAGTTTCGTCTAAAAAGAAGTTAAACTATAATCCAAGAGAGATTTCGGGGCAGCTTGTGCGGGTCAAAAAAGTTCAGGGAGCTGCGAATGTCCTGGCAACAGCCCAGGTGAAACTTGGGGTGTTAAGGAGAAGCGCGGCTTCGGGAAAATATGATGAGAAAGAAATAGAAAACGCGATAGCGCACGCCGAAAGGATGGTACGGTGCGCCCAGTTAAAACTGCGCAATTTGAAAGAGGAAGAGTCAGAGCACAGCAAACATCGCAAAGAAAATACAGCCGGCACCCGCAGGGCAAAGCTCCAAAAAGTACAGATGAAAAAAGCAAAGCTGCAGAGCCTTATGCAGAAGCGGCGGGCGCACAGGCGGCAGGAGCTGAAAGAAATTGAAGAAGCGAATATGGAGTACTTGAAAAAGGAAATCAAGAATCAGAAAGACGGAAGCGCAGAGTCGGACTCCGGGGTTATGCTTAATTTGTCTGCACAGGCGGCAATGCTGAGCGAGGCGCAGATCCGCCTGCAGGCAGAGCAGGAAGCGGAGCTGGAGGCGGCAATGGAACTGGATAGTTCCATAGACGCGGGCGGAGCGGTGGATGCTTCCTTAAGCGCAAGCGTGAGTCCTGTTTCCGATGCACCGGCGGTGCCCGATGCGGCAGTCGGCGGGAATCTGGATATTTCCCTATAATTTGGCAGGGAAATTTTGTAGATAGGATGGATGAAAAAAACGATATTGGGAACGGAATCTTTTCAGAAAAATTTTACAAACTTAGTACTGTTCGGAATTTTTAATATATGTTATATTGTTCTTAGAAAGAAGGATGAACGATGGCAAATGTTTTCGATACAGCAAAATATATTTTGGAACAGTCCGGTTCTATGTCAACCATGAAGCTCCAGAAGTTGTGCTATTATGCTCAGGCATGGTCACTTGTTTGGGATGATTCTCCTTTGTTTGAAGAGGATTTTCAGGCGTGGGCGAATGGTCCGGTATGTCCTGAACTTTTCTTCAAAACAAAAGGGCAGTATCAAGTGGGTGCCAGCGATGAAACTGGCGGCAAGGGGGATTTATCTGATAACCAGAAAGATACCATTGATAGGGTATTGGCACATTATGGGAGCCATAATGCCCAGTGGCTCAGTCAGTTGACGCATATGGAGGATCCTTGGATAAAGGCGAGAGAGGGAGTTCCGTTTGGCGCGGGATGCTCTAATGTGATTACAAAGGAAAGTATGGCATTGTATTATGGCAGTCTCTAAGCGCAAAAAAGAAGTAAAACAAAAGGAAATTCCCATTGGGAAATGTATTGCTCAGGGTGGAGATCCTGAGCGATTTTATTCAGAAAACCCGGCATGGGCATTTGCAAACTCAGATCAGGAGATGTGGGCATTTTCTCAGACCCATATTGGGGAATTGTTTTGGACAGAGCTGTTTCCGAGATTAAAAGCCTTAGAGACTCAGAAATGGAGTGAAATATTACTTAAGAATAAAAAGCAGAATCATTCGTTGAATTTGAATGCGCTGAATAAAATTGCGCAAGATAGATTGGCTGCAAAGTTTATAGAAGCAGAGTCATTGATATCACTTAGAATAACTGGAAGTCACAGACTATATGGGTATATGACAGGAAGGGTTTTTAATGTGCTATGGTATGACGACGATCATGGAGATAACAACAACTGTGTATGCAGATCTCATTTGAAGCATACATAATTTGATTTGGCATAGCCTTCATATCTGCTTTGTGGGAGAGAAGAAAAAACGTAACGGAGAGTAGAATTATGATATTTGAAACACATGCCCACTATGATGACGATAGATTTACCTCAGACAGGGACGAATTGCTAACCTCCCTTCCGGCTCAGGGAATTGAGAGAGTTATCAACGTGGGAGCATCCATAGAATCCACAAAAACCACACTGGCGTTGGCGGAAACCTATGATTTTGTGTATGCGGCAGTGGGGGTGCATCCCAGTGATATTGCGGACCTGAATGAGGAGACTTATGGTTGGTTAAAAAAGCAGACTGCTTGGAAAAAAACAGTGGCAGTGGGAGAAATCGGCCTTGACTATTACTGGGAGAAAGATAAGGAGATACAGGAACGTCAACGCTACTGGTTTGAGAGACAGTTAGAACTGGCGGAGGAAGCGGAACTTCCGGTGATTATTCATTCCAGGGATGCGGCGGAGGATACCCTAGCAATCATGAAGGGAGCGCATAAAAGACATATTCCGGGAGTGATACATTGCTTTTCCTACTCCAAAGAGCTTGCGCTGGAATTTGTAAAAATGGGATATTATATTGGAGTCGGCGGCGTTGTCACGTTTAAAAATGCCAAAAAGTTAAAGGAAGCAGTCGAAGCGCTGCCCTTGGAATGGATTTTGTTGGAAACGGATTGCCCCTACATGGCGCCGGAACCTCATCGGGGGGAACGGAATGATTCTTCCCTCCTCCCCCTCGTGATAGAGAAAATAGCAGAGATAAAAAACGTTTCTCCGGAAACGGTTCAACGCATGACGGAGGAAAACGCACGGCGGTTGTTCCAGAGAGTCCGTTAGGCGGACGGCGGATCGCTGCTTAATTCTCTCGTATCCTTCCAAAAGCGTTTCGGGATATTTTGCGCCTGTAGCTTAGGATTCACACGGGCTTCTATCGCGATATGGTCAAAAAAAGCCTGCCATAGGGAACGGTATTCCAGTTCTTTGGGAGAGTATTGCTTTAGAATGTCTTTGTTTAAATCCGAGGCGTCCGCCAGTATAAAGCCTTTCCCGGCGGAATGGACGGCGGCCATCCTGCGGTTTTCGTCATAAATAATAAAATTCTCCTGCGGGAGGCGGTCTGTGAAATGCTCTGCTAAATGTGGCAGGGCATTATTTTTGGGATGAATTGTAGAAAAAAGAACGCCGTTTCCCAATTCACAAAAGCGCAGAAACCCCATGAGATGATGGGCTTCCATAAAAGTGGCTCGTGACAACGTAAAAATGCGGTGGACATAAGGGTTAGACAAGTCGTGGAGGATGCGCGCCCCAGCGTAAGAGGTCAGCGCCAGTACGACGGTCTGGTAAGCCGCATGAGCCTTGTCGATGTCTCCCTCTTTGGAGGGGGCAGCGGCAAGGATGGCGCCAAGGAGTGTCTCGTAAAATTCATTGCCGAGGCGTTTTAAAAGGGTAGCTGCCACCTTGCCCGCTTTTTCCGGGGAGGGGGATACCGGAACGTATTCACAAAATAAGGCGTAGTTTATCGGCTCCTTGCACAGCAGTGAAATATCCTCATGGGTGCAAGGGGGCAGACCTCTTTCCCCGGTAAGGCATTTTTTGTTTTGAGCAATTTTAAAAGCCCAGGCGTCGTAGATGCCGCTTAAAATACCGTTCGGGCTGTCCTCACAGAGAAAGGTAAACATAGGATCCCCCTTTCATAAAATCATTCCGGTATCAAACAGGCTAAGCTGCTGATATCCGGCATTCCGCAGTTCTTTAGGGATTTGGGTTTTGTCGGAAAGCAGGTTTTGGCAGATATAATCTTCATCCAGCTTGGTGCGGTACATCATTCTGCCGGAGCAGGTGATAAAGTAAAGCGCACGTTTTAACACGACGCCGATTTTCTTCAAATCGGAAAAATCCAAAGTGTTCATCCGCCGTGCCTTGACAATCCGCTGGGCGGATTTTGCCCCTATGCCGGGAACCCGCAGCAGGGTGCGGTAGTCCGCCCGATTGACTTCTACCGGGAAGCACTCTAAGTGGCGGAGTGCCCAGTCGCACTTAGGATCCAGATAAATATTGAAATCGGGACGGCTTTCTGACAAAAGTTCGTCCACCGTAAAATCATAATAGCGCAGGAGCCAGTCCGCCTGATAGAGGCGGTGTTCCCGCAGCAGAGGCGGGCCGCCGGGGAGCGTGGGGAGCAGAGAGTGGTGGTTGACATTGACAAAAGCGGAATAGAACACGCGCTTAAGGTCAAAGTTCTGGTAGAGGCTCTCCGCTACCCGCATAATCTGATAGTCGCTTTCGGGAGTGGCACCGATAATCATCTGGGTACTCTGGCCGGCGGGGACGAACCGGGGCGCAGAGCGGTAGAGGGCGACCTCGTTTTTGTTCTCGGTAATGCTGTTTTGTATCTGGCGCATGGGCTTTAAAATCGTAGCCCTTGATTTATAGGGGGCCAGTTTTTTGAGGCTGTCCGCAGTGGGCAGCTCTAAATTGATGCTCATGCGGTCTGCTAAAAACCCAGTCTTTTCCACGAGGAGCGGATCAGCGCCGGGGATTGCCTTCACATGGATATAACCGTTGAAATGGTGGGTATGGCGCAGCTGATAGAGGGTTTGGTAAATCAGCTCCATTGTATAATTGGGGCTGACGAGAATACCAGAGCTTAAGAATAATCCCTCGATATAATTTCTCCGGTAAAATTCCATAGTGAGTTCACAGACTTCCCCAGGGGTAAAGGAAGCGCGGGGAACGTCGGAATTGCAGTTATTCAGGCAATAAGCACAGTTAAAAATACATTCATTGGTAAAAAGAATCTTAAGC
This sequence comes from uncultured Roseburia sp., assembly GCA_947627165.1. Taxonomy (GTDB): domain Bacteria; phylum Bacillota; class Clostridia; order Lachnospirales; family Lachnospiraceae; genus Roseburia. Next base: position 534 of record CANQUZ010000026.1, on the reverse strand, counting down.
AGGGAGATGCAGCGGCCGTCCGCAGAAAAGGTATGGCAGATGCCGGAGGCAACGGAATTGCCCATGCCGCCGGAAATTCCTTTGCGGTCTACCCCGCTGGAGGTACAGGCGACATCATATTTCGCAGCATCGGTTAAAATAGAGAGCTTTTCCATCAAAGACATAGTTTGCTGGATTTTCATTGGAATAGCCGTTCCTTTCTATTACAAAAACAGTGGTTGGAAACAAAAAAGAGAACAAATGTTCTATAAATAAGATAACACAATAAGAAAGAAAATGCAAGAGGAAAACAAACAAACGTTCTGGTTTTTGCTAAAATGTAATAGTTCAGCCAACGCCATTCGCAATCCCGCACTACGTGCTTCAAAGCTTACCATCGTAAGCGAATTGCTGATGAACGGGCGTTCTGCTCATAAGTAGTCTCGTATGCTCATTCATGCAAGCATGATTCGCCTATGAGACTGCTTATGGCTGAACCAATGTCATTAAGTTAGCACCAGCAACATAAGGCATACTGTAGAAAATACAGCAAAA
>CANQUZ010000025.1 GCA_947627165.1 uncultured Roseburia sp. | reverse complement strand
GCTCTTCTACCTGCGCCATCATCTGCTCATAGCCCGCAAGTTTTTCTTTTTCTTCCTGGATTTTCGCCTCCGGCGCTTTGCTTAAAAATTTCTCATTGGAAAGCATTGCCCCGGAACGCGCCAGTTCTTTTTCCAGTCGCGTCATCTCCTTTACCAGACGCTCCTTTTCTTTTTCCAGATCCACCAGATCTTCCAACGGCAGATAAACGACAGCCCCTGGAATCACTAAGGATACGGCGTCCTCTCCAATGCCTGCCTTATCCGCCTGCACGGACACTTCGCTGGCCCCTGCAAGATTCTGGTAAGCGTTTTTATTCACAGTGAAGGCATCGCGCAGCTCGGCATCTTCCGCCACAAGGAATACTTTCGCCTTTCTTGACGGCGGCACATCCATCTCGGAGCGGACATTCCGGATGCCCTTGACCAAATCCTTACAATGCTCCAGCATCTCCTCTTCTCTCGGGAAACTGCGCTCTTCTTTATATTCCGGCCACGCTGCCAGCATGATGGTTTCTTCCTCCGGATGCAGCGTGCAGAAGATTTCCTCCGTAATGAACGGCATAAACGGATGCAGCAGCTTCAACGCCTCCGTCAGGGCCGTCTTTAGAGTCCAAAGCGCCGCATTCGCAGACGCCGGATTTTTTTCTTTCTGGTAGGTTCTGGTCTTTGTCATCTCAATGTACCAGTCGCAGAACTCGTCCCAGATGAAATCATATACTTTCTGAACGGCAATCCCCATCTCATACTTGTCCATATTCTCCGTCACATCCTTTGCCAGGGTGTTGACTCTGGACAAAATCCATTTATCGGAAGGCTCCAATGCTTCCGGGGAGGGCTCCGTCACTTCCGCCCCTTCCAAATTCATCATGATAAAGCGGGAAGCGTTCCAGACTTTGTTGGCAAAGTTTCTCGACGCCTCTACCCTCTCCCAGTAAAAACGCATATCATTTCCCGGCGCATTTCCGGTAATTAAGGTCAGACGAAGGGCGTCCGCGCCATACTGGTCAATCACCTCTAAGGGATCGATTCCGTTGCCGAGGGATTTGCTCATTTTCCGCCCCTGGGAATCCCTCACCAGCCCATGGAACAGCACGGTGTGGAAAGGCGCCTTCCCCATCTGCTCATAGCCGGAAAAAATCATTCGGATTACCCAGAAGAAAATGATATCGTATCCCGTCACCAGCACATCCGTGGGGAAGAAATAATCCAAATCCTCCGTCTGTTTGGGCCATCCCAGCGTTGAAAACGGCCAGAGGGCGGAAGAAAACCAGGTGTCTAAGGTATCCGGATCCTGTTCGATATGGCTTCCCCCGCATTTCGGACATTTTTGCGGCATTTCTTTCCCCACTGTCATTTCACCGCAGTCCTTGCAGTAATAAGCCGGAATCCGATGCCCCCACCATAACTGCCTGGAAATGCACCAGTCCCGGATATTATCCGTCCAGTTAAAGTACGTTTTCTCCATACGTTTGGGAAGCAGCTTGATTTCTCCGTTTTTGACTGCCTCCACTGCGGGACGGATCAGTTCGTCCATCTTTACAAACCACTGCTGCTTTACCATGGGTTCCACCGTAGTCTTGCAGCGGTCATGGGTTCCTACATTATGCGTGTGCGCTTCCACTTTTACCAGCAATCCCTGTTCTTCCAAATCGGCAACTAAGGCTTTCCTGCACTCATAGCGGTCCATGCCGGCATATTTTCCTGCGTGCTCATTCATGGTAGCGTCGTCATTGATGACTGTAATCTCTTCCAGATGGTGTCGCTTTCCAACCTCAAAGTCATTCGGGTCATGGGCAGGCGTGATTTTTACACACCCCGTCCCAAACTCTTTGTCTACATAAGCATCCGCAATGACGGGGATCTCGCGGTCTGTCATAGGCAGCCTTAACCGTTTGCCGATGAGATCCTGATACCTCTCATCCTCCGGGTTGACTGCCACTGCGGTATCTCCGAATAACGTCTCCGGCCTTGTGGTGGCAATTTCCACAAATCTGCCTTCCTCACCGACAATCGGATAATGAATGTGCCAGAAGGATCCTTCCTGCTCCTCATGCTCCACCTCTGCATCAGAAATGGATGTTTTGCAGACCGGACACCAGTTCACGATGCGGGAGCCTTTGTAAATCATGCCCTTTTCATATAATCTTAAGAATACTTCCATTACCGCATCGGAGCAGCCCTGATCCATGGTAAAACGTTCCCGCTCCCAGTCCGCGGACGATCCCAGCCAAAAAGCCCTCTCTGCCCAGCTCCTGCTTTTCAAGTCCCTGTTTCTTCAGGTTCTCAATAACCTTCACTTCTGTGGCAATCGAAGCGTGGTCGGTTCCCGGCTGCCACAGCGCATTGTATCCCTGCATCCTTTTGTAGCGGATCAGGATATCCTGCATCGTATTATCCAACGCATGACCCATGTGAAGCTGCCCGGTAATGTTTGGCGGCGGCATCACAATGGTAAACGGCTTCTTGCTGCGGTCCACTTCCGCATGGAAGTAACCGCTCGTCTCCCATTTTTGATACAGCCTCTCTTCAATGCTTTTCGGATCGTAAGTTTTTGCTAATTCTTTGCTGCAATTCTGACACATAATGGTTTCTCCTTTTCTGTTTGTACCATCAAAAAACCCTTTGCAGCCTAACGACTGCAAAGGGCGAAATCATCGCGGTACCACCTTTGTTTCCCATTTATTGGTATCTCTGTCCCAGTCGGCGCCAATGGCGCTCAACCGGCAATCCTGTAACGGGGATTCATCGTAAACGCTTCCGCCTGCCCTCTGGCACGCTTTCTTGGCGTTTCGGTTCAAAAGCTACCTTCCACATCTCTTTCTTTGGGATGCCTTACAGCCAACGGGCCTCCCTCTCTGTAAAGGGCCTAATGTGTACTCCTCTTTCTCATCACCTTTGATTTTTCTATTCTATTCGTTATTATCATACGCAGAGGGCTTCTTTTTGTCAAGCCATTGATTACAATTCTTCCTCCACCATGCTCTTTTGGCGGGCAAACAGGTCGTAAATGCAGGGCACTACGATTAAGGTCAAAAGCGTGCCATAAATCAACCCTCCCTCGGTCACTATCGCCATGGGCTGCATCATTTCCGAGCCGCTGCCAAGTCCTAACGCCATGGTGGACATGGATAAAATCGTGGTCAGCGCCGTCATTAGGACAGGGCGGAGCCTCGTCTTCCCGGACTCCAGGATGGCTTCCCGCTTATCCATCCCCTCCCTGCGGAGCTGATTGATATAATCAGGGCGAAAAACCCTCCTGTAAACGCCAGTGGAATGGTAAACATAATGATAAACGGCGATAGGAATGACTGGAACTGCGCCACCATAACCAGATAAATAAAGATTACCGCCAACAGCAGCATCAGATATAGCTGGCTCATGGCCTCGCTGATGGTTTCGTCCTCTCCGGTCATTGTAAGGCGGTACCCCTCCGGAAGCTCTATCGTTTCCAAGTTCTTTTGCAGGTCATTGCTCACCAGGGATACATTGTGCTCCTCGTCAATGCCTGCGGACACGTTAATATAACGGTTCTGGGAATCTCTGTAGATGGTGTTGAGGGATTTGCCCTCCTGAAATTCTGCAATATCCTTCAGGGCGACCTCCTCTTCCTCTCCCAGGCGGTCCGTATGAACAAACGTCAGGTTTCGGATATCCGACAGGGTGACGTCGGACTGCTCTTCCGTCCGGACATACACCTTATAATCCTTCAAATCCGCGGCAATGGTGGTAGGGGATGTTTCAGAAGCCATCTTTTCATAGACCAGCTGAAACACCTGGGCGGTGGTCATGCCATACTTTGCGGCTTTCTCCCGGTCCGCCACAATCGTAAAGGAAAGCGTAGTGTCGTCAAGGCCGTCCTCCACATCCACCGTCCCCTCGGTCTGCTCCACGACTTCCGCCACCTGAGCCGCAATTTCCTGCAGTTTATCCAAATCGTTCCCGCTAATCTGCACCACAATGCCGCTGCCGAAGAACGCGCTCATATCCGAAGAAGAACTGTCCGCCGACACTTCACATTCCATATCTTCTGTCAGAGCCGCTATCTGTTCCGAAATCTCGCTGGCGGACACATCCGCCCCTTCCTCTAAAAGCAGATACATGGTGACGCTGTCGCTGCCTCCGCCCAGCGACATTATGCTTCCGCCGCCCGCCATGGCGCCAATCGTCTCAATCCCCTCAATTCCCGCTATTTTTTCTATCACTTCATCGGAAAGCTTCGTCAGCTCTTCAAAGGTCAGCGCCTGATTCTCCCGGGCGGCTACCGTCACCGTCATCTGGTTTGTCTCCATTGACATATCCATAAAGCTAAAGCCTTTAGAAAACGCTAACAGCATACTTGCCGCAAGAAGCGCCGTCACTCCGATTAAGACAACCGGTTTGAAATGAAGCGCTTTCTCTAACAGGAAACCGTATCCGTCTCTGAGTTTCTCAAATAGCCCATGTTTGATTTCTTTGCTGTTTTTCAGTACGCCTGCCGCCATCATGGGCACAAAGGTCAGCGCCACAATCAGGCTGGCGCTCAAAGTGAACGCGATGGTTAAGGCGATATCCACAAAGAGCTGTCTGGTAATGCCCTCCGTAAAGATAATCGGCGCAAACACACAGACCGTTGTAAGGGTGGAGGCGAAGATCGCCCCCGCCACCTGACTGGTTCCCTCAACCGCCGCCTTCCGGATAGAATACCCTTCTTTTTGCAGACGGTAAATGTTTTCAATTACGACGATGGAGTTATCCACTAACATCCCAATTCCCAATGCCAGGCCGGACAGAGAAATCATATTCAGCGACACGTCGGAAAAGTACATCAGCACAATGGCGAAGATGACGCTTAAGGGAATCGAGCAGGCAATCACCAGGGTCGGCTTAACGTCCTTTAAAAACACAATCAGCACAAGCACCGCCAAGATAGCCCCATAAATCATGTTTTCCAGCACCGAATCCACGATCATGTCGATATAGACGCCCTGATCCATCAGGATGGTCATCCGCAGTCCGTCGGTTTCCTTTTCCAATGCCTCAAATTTGCTTTTGGCACGTTTACAGACATCTCCCGTGGAATACCCCGTCTGCTTTTCAATGGAAAGCATCACCGCCGGATTTCCGTTGAGTTTTGAGTAGGATTCTGCGGCATTGTCCGTCACGGTTATTTCCGCCACATCGGAAAGACGCACCGGTTCTATGCCCTCAAGCCCCAAATCAATCAGGACCAAATCCGTCAGTTCTTCCGGGGACGCCACTTTATTCCCTACCCGCACCATGTAAGAAGTGTCTCCCTCTGTCACATACCCTGCCGGCATGGAAAAATTCTGCGCCGTCAAAAGCCCGCCCAATGCCTCCACCGACAGCACCTGATTCAAATCCGCCGCTTCCTTTGCGCTCTCTTTTGCCTGATCTAACTGTGCCTGCCCTAACGCAAGCTGGTTCTCGCCGTCCGCTAATTTCGCCGCCGCCTCGCTCATCTGGAGCAAACTGTTTATCTGCATTTTATTGAGAGTCACATAGGCGTTGTCTAAGGTTATTTTCCCCTCTGCCACCGGCCCTTTCGCCGCTTCCATTGCCGCCAGGCCCGTATTGATTTCCACCAGCCTCTCTGACAAAACGGCAATGGCCTGCGGAATGTCATCGATAGAGGAGAGGGTCACATCCAAGGAGGATAATTGCTCCGCCCACTGTTCGCTCATAGAGGCGTTTAATTCCAATATCTGATATTCTAACAGCTCTATCTGCCGCTGGGTCTCCTCAGACTGGCTCAGATAACCGCCTATCCCCGGAATCGCGCCATTCTGCCCGGCGTTTTCGCTTTGCACAGAGCCATTGTTTCCCATGCCCCTCGAAATCTGGTTTTGGGCATTTTCAAGCTGCTGCTCCAATAGGGCGGTGCTGTCCTCGTTTTGCGCCTCCAAAACTTCTAATTGTTCCCTTAAGCCTACCCCTTCCTCGTATATTCTCTGCAATTCGGGAATTGCCTGCTCAATCAGGTTTTTCATAGCGCTAAGCAGCGTATAGTTCTGATTCAAATCCGATTCCGCCGTAAACGCTTCCACTTTCCCGTTCAACATCTCGTTTTGCGCCTGCCCCATCTGATTTGCCAGCTCTTCTTTTCCGCTGTCCAACTGCTCTTTTCCCTTTTGGATCTCCTGGGAGGCGTCCTCTAATTCCTTCTGGGATTCTTCAAATTGCTCATCAATTTTCGCTAAGATTTTCTGGTTGAGGGAATCGATTTTTTCCTGATCCAACGTCACCTCTACCGATTCTTCCAAAATGCCCGTAGCAGAAACGGACGCTACTCCCTCCACGCTGGAAATCTGCGGTGCCAGCTCCTTTTCCACATATTCGGAAATCTCACCACCGGTCATCCCGTCCACATCCGCAGAAACCACCATGACCGGCATCATATCCGGATCAATCTGCATCATGATAGGCGTTCCCACCGTATCCTTAAAACTGCCCTCTAACTGGTCTAACTCCTGCTGGATTTCGATTAAAATAGAGTCCATATTGGTATTTTGCTCGTACTCTAAAATTACCATGGAATAACTGTCATAGGATGAGGAGCTTACGTTTTTGATATTGGAGGTCGTTGCCATCGCCGATTCAATCGGAGCCGTCACATCCATCTCCACTTCTTCCGGGCTTGCCCCCATATCCGCAGTAACCACCAGGACATAGGGCAGGCTCATATCCGGCAGTAAATCGGTGGTCATTCTGGTAAAAGAGACGACGCCCAGCACTATCACTAAAATCACCCCTACAATCACGGTGTAGGGTCTTCTGACACTAAATTTTGAAAACACGTATCTGTCCTCCTCCCGCCTGTTCCCATCAGGCCGCATTTCCAGTGTAAGTCTTTTGCCCCCAAAAAACAAGATGGTTTCTGACGTATGCAAAAAAAGGCTGCGCACTAACGTGTAGCGCGACAGCCTTTTTTGCAATTCTGCATGGTTTTATACTTCATCCTCATCTTTGCTGACAATGCCTGCCACTGCCCCCGATACGGCGGCAGCCACCACGATTGCCGTCACAATGACGATTAATACAAGTAATACTATCAGAAAAATCCAAAATCCGTTTTCTGTCATCTGCTCCTCCTACTTCTGCGCCGCCTTTGCCCCGCCCGCTTTGCCCGGCTGAAGCCCTGCACAGCGCAATATCTGCGTCTTTTCCACTAAATTTAGTATAACATATCTGCATTTTCCTGAAAAGAGGAAATTCGGCAAAAGAACGTCTTTTCCATTCCCTACCCTTTCCGCCGGATTAGTGGGAAAGTCTCGGATATTTCGATTCCACTGCTGTATAGAACCTCTCCAATGCCTCCTCCAGAGAAACTTTTCCCTCAAAATAGTCCTTCATCGCACTCTGGAACTCCTCGTTGCATCCCTGGTCGTACTCGGATAAATTGGATAAATCAAGCGCGTCTACTCCCGCACAGTATATGGAAATCGGATTTTGCCCTCCTAATACCTTGCTGCTGTAACTCGTATCTTTTGCCATAGCCTCCATGACGGTCTTGTTGTTTACAAAGTCATCCGCCTCCTCCGCGATTCCTTTCATCACATCCTGGTTGGTCGTCATCTGGAGTATGATATCTTTTACAAGATCGGTGTTGTCTGTTCCGGCAGCCGCGCAAATCCAGGTGCCGCCCCAGAAAAATCCCTGGGGTCCTTCCGTCGCTCCCCAGCCGCCTGCGTTTCCGATGCTTCCTTCCTTGTCAGCCTCCATGCTGAAATTTACCAGCCATGCAGGCCCAAAGTATCCAAAGACTTTTCCTTCCGGATAAAATCCCTGTTTCCACTCATCGCTCCACAGCGGGTGGGTCCCCGTCTCTCCGGCGTCCACAAGCTCTTTGGAATCGTTCACCCATTTCATGATATTCTCATCTATCTGGATTTTCCCGTTGTCCACCCATTTGGAAGCGGCGTTGGTGGAATATACGCGGTACGTATCATTGACGGAAGAAACAATCGAATAGCCCGCTTCTTTGAGGGTTTCTGCAGTTGCTTTGAACGTTTCCCAGTCCGAGACTGCCTTCTGGACTTCGGCAGGGTCATCCGAACCCAGCACCTCTTTTGCGGCCTCTCTGTTATAAAAGAATACGCCTGGGCAGCCCTGCCAGGAAACGCCTTTTAATACGCCGTAAGAATCCGTCGCAATATCCTTCGTATACTGATACTGTTCTGACAAATCCTCCCCGGTAATGCCAAGTTCCGTCAACGCCATGGTAGATTTGGAATCCACATACTTAACCGCATTGTCGGCCTCCACCAGGAACAAATCAATTTTATCATCCGGCTTCGCATCCGCCTGCCGCAATAAAGCGGCGTCCAGATGATTCTGATACAGATTTCCCTCATTCTGGGTAATGTCCCACTTCACCGTAATGTCGCCAATCATCCCCGTCGTGTCGTCTGTCTTTACATATCCGGGGTAGTGCTTCTCCATGCGGGATTGAAACTCATTGTTCCAACAGTAAATGTTCAAAACCTTTCCTTCCCCTTCTGCCTCCTCATCCTCGCTGCCATTCTCCTCGTCCGCCTCTGCGGTATCCGCTTCCCGCTCTACGCCGTCCTGGATCTGTTCTGAAACGCTTGTATGGTTTCCGCATCCTGCCATCACTGCGCCCGCCATTGCAGCACATAGTAATGTGCTGACGATTCTCTTTTTCATGAAAAACTAATCCTCCCTTGATGCTCCGCTTACTGTCTCCTCAGCGGCAATGCCTATCCTTCCTGATGCGCAGCTCCTTTTCCCTGCGCTGTTTCCATCTTTTTCACAGACTGCCCCTTTATTAAAGTCCCTTCTATGATAACCCTCTCAAGAAGCGCGGTTTTCGGTTTCTCAATCGATTCAATCAACCGTTTCGCCGCTTCGCTCCCAATCAATTCGGTATCCTGCCTAATCGTGGTAATCGGGGGATACAAAAGCTGTGAAATTCCGATACCGTCGTACCCCGCAATGGAAATATCTTCCGGTATCAAAAGCCCCCTTTCCATAATGGCGTTCCTTCCCCCTATCAAAGAAGTGTCGTCGGGATAAATAATGCAGGTAGGCGGGTCTTTTAAATCCAGCAGCTCCCTTGTCTGCCTCGCCGCCTCTTCCGTTTTCAGGTATTCCGCCCTCCGGACATATGCGTCCGGCACCGAAAGCCCCAAACTGCCTGCCGTGCGGAAAAAGCCCGCCAGCCTGTCTTTGGTAACGTAAGAGCTGTCCTGCCCGTGTATATATGCAATTTTCCTGTGTCCCTGCCCATAAATGTACTTTACAAGGCTCTCCATTCCCTGAATGTTGTTCGAGCATACCGCCGTACAATTATGGTATACATAATCGATGGTCACTACCGGAAGTTCCCCGTTCATCAGTTCTAAGACGCCCTGGTCGCTATAGTCGGCGCAGACAATCACCACCCCGTCAAAATCGCGGTACCTGCAATGTTCATAATAGGACATCCTGCGGTTTTCCAGGCAGGTATTGATAAACGTGATATCATACCCTACCTTTTCCGCCTGCACTTTCAGTCCGTTTAACACGCCGGAAAAGTATTCGTGGGTCAGTCCCTTTCTCGCCTCTTCCTCAAAAAGCACCCCGATATTATAAGAACGGTTTGTTTTTAACGCCCTCGCCGCCGCGTTGGGGAAATACCCAAGTTCCTCCGCGGCCTTGCGTATGCGGTTCTTTGTCTCTTCGCCGATATCTTTCTGGTCATTTAACGCTTTGCTTACGGTAGCAGTTGAAACTCCACATTTTTCCGCTATCGTTTTTAGAGATACCATGGTACAACCTCCGTTTTGCTCAAAACGACTAAATTTGTAAGTTCCATCGTTTTGCCAATCTTACTATATTTTATTCTTTCTTAAAATGCAACCTGATTTGTCGTTTCTTTTTGGTCCGCACCTCCTGCTTTTTCGCTGTTTTTTGTCTATTTTACCGATATTTCAGAACTATTTTCTTCCCTGTATGTTCTATTTCTTAACTTATACGTTTTCGTATCAATTTTGCTTTGCCCGGCTTTCCTTTGTCGCTTTCTTCTATATTTTCAATGTATTTTTGTCTAATCTGCTGTTTTTCTGAATTTCAATGCTGTTTCTATTGATTTTTATCCCATTTCCGATATAATTTTAATGAAAGATTTTATAACTTAATCGTTTTCGTAACTATCAGTTTCATTATCATTTATTAAGGGAGGACCTCTACATGAAATTTGGTTATTTTGATGATTCCAACAAGGAATACGTTATCACTTCCCCAAAAACGCCTCTGCCATGGATCAACTATCTTGGCTGCGAGAATTTCTTTTCTCTCATCTCCAACACCTGCGGGGGCTACAGCTTTTATAAGGACGCAAAGCTGCTCCGTCTGACCAGGTACCGTTACAACAACGTTCCCTATGACAGCAACGGTCATTACTATTATATCAAAGATGGGGAAACAATCTGGAATCCAGGCTTTATGCCGACTAAGACAGCCTTAGACGACTATAGCTGCCGCCATGGCATGGGGTATTCTGTCTTCACCGGAAGCAAAAACGGCCTTCGCGCTGAGCTGACCGCCTTTGTTCCCGTGGGCTATAACTGTGAAGTGAACAAACTTACCCTGACCAATACCGGCGATGCCAAAAAAGAGTTTTCTGTTTTCTCCTATGTGGAGTTCTGCCTCTGGAACGCCATGGACGACATGACGAACTTCCAGCGCAACTTCTCCACCGGCGAAGTGGAAATCCACGGTTCCGCCCTTTACCATAAGACCGAATACAGAGAGCGCAGGAACCATTACGCTGTCTATGCTGTCAACGCTCCGATTGCGGGCTTTGATACCGACCGCGATTCATTCCTGGGCGCATACGGCGAAAACTCTGCGCCGGAAGTCGTAGTGAGCGGCGTTTCCAAAAACTCCGTTGCCAGCGGCTGGTCTCCGGTAGGCTCCCATCATTTGTCCGTATCGTTAGAGCCAGGCGAAAGCAAAACCTATGTCTTTGTCCTTGCTTACATTGAGAACAAGCCGGAAGAAAAATGGGACGGCCCTGCTGAGAACGGCGTTATCAACCGCGCTCCGGCAAATGCGCTGTTAGAGCAGTTTGACACTACCGAAAAAGCAGACGCTGCGCTGGCAGCATTAAAAGCCCACTGGGACGGTCTGTTATCTCATTTTACCGTTTCTTCCTCCGAGGAAAAATTAGACCGCATGGTAAATATCTGGCATCAGTATCAGTGTATGGTGACTTTCAACATGAGCCGATCCGCTTCTTATTTCGAGTCCGGAATCGGACGCGGTATGGGATTCCGCGATTCCTGCCAGGATTTGCTGGGATTTGTGCATTTGATTCCGGATCGCGCCAGAGCCCGTATCCTGGACATTGCCGCTACCCAGTTTGAGGACGGAAGCGCTTACCACCAGTATCAGCCGTTGACCAAAAAAGGCAACTCTGATATCGGAAGCGGCTTTAATGACGACCCGTTATGGCTCATTGCCGGCACTGCGGCATACATCAAGGAAACGGGCGACTATACCATTTTAGACGAGATAACGCCTTACGATAACGACGACTCAAAAGCTACAGATTTTATGGAGCATCTGCGCCGCTCCTTCCACTACACAGTAGAGCATTTAGGCCCCCACGGCTTGCCGTTAATCGGACGCGCTGACTGGAACGACTGCCTGAATTTGAACTGCTTCTCCACCGAGCCGGGAGAATCCTTCCAGACGTTCGGCCCATCGGAAGGTCCTAATGCGGAATCCGTATTCATTGCGGGTATGTTTGTGCGCTACGGAAAAGATTACGCCGCAATCTGCCGCCACAGAGGAATGGAAGAAGAAGCCCAGTTCGCGGAAAAAGCCATTGCCGATATGGAGAAAACCGTACTGGATGCCGGCTGGGACGGCGAGTGGTTCCTGCGCGCTTATGACCATTACAAGAATAAAATCGGCTCTAAGGAATGCGAGGACGGCAAAATCTTTATTGAGCCCCAGGGCTTTTGCGTTATGGCGGAAATCGGCTTAGAAGAAGGCAACTGCTTAAAGGCGATGGAATCCGTCGAGAAATACCTCGACACCAAATACGGTATCGTGCTGCTGCAGCCGCCTTACCACAAATACCATGTGGAGCTGGGAGAGATTTCTTCCTACCCGCCGGGATATAAAGAGAACGCCGGCATTTTCTGCCACAACAACCCTTGGATTTCCATCGCAGAGACTGTCGTAGGGCGCGGAAACCGTGCATGGCAGGTATATACGAGAACTTGTCCTGCTTTCATTGAGGATATCAGTGAAATCCACCGCACGGAGCCTTATGTTTACTCCCAGATGATAGCTGGAAAGGATGCTCCAAACTTCGGGGAGGCAAAAAACAGCTGGCTCACCGGAACAGCGGCATGGACGTTCTTAAACGTTTCCCAGTTTATCCTCGGCATCCGCCCGGATTATGACGGCCTTACCATAGACCCATGTATCCCGGAAACCTTAAAAGGCTTCACTGCAAAACGTGATTTCCGGGGCGTTACCTACCACATTACCGTAAAGAATCCAAACGGCGTGCAAAAGGGCGTTTCTTCCGTAACGGTAGACGGCGTGCAGATTGAGGGAAATACCATTCCGGTGTCTCTCGCTTCCGGCAAGAAAGAAATGACGGTAGAAGTTGTCATGAAATAAATTACTGTCACCTTTTTAACATCACTGTTAATTTTTTGTCAATTCTTGTAATAAGTTTCCAAATGTGCTAACATATAATCACATTTATAGCTAAATAAAATTTACGAGGAGGCATTTATGGTAGGTAATGTTATTGTAGGACAGTCAGGCGGACCGACCGCCGTCATCAACTCCAGTTTGGCAGGCGTATACAAGACAGCAAAAGATCTTGGCGCGCAAAAAGTTTACGGTATGCGGCATGGTATTCAGGGATTTTTACAGAAACGCATCGTAGACATGGATGAGGAAATCCGTTCCGATTTGGATTTGGAGCTTTTAAAGCGGACGCCTTCCGCATTCTTAGGCTCCTGCCGGTACAAACTGCCGGAAATTTCCGATGATAAGGAAGTTTACGACAAGATTTTTGAAATTTTAGCGGAATACAATATCTCTGCTTTCTTCTACATTGGCGGAAACGATTCTATGGACACCATCAAGAAACTTTCGGATTATGCGATTTTAATCAACAGCAGCATCCGCTTTATCGGTGTTCCAAAGACGATTGACAACGACTTGGCAGTGACCGATCATACGCCCGGTTACGGAAGCGCCGCAAAATATATCGCTTCTGTCACAAAAGAGATTATCCGCGACGGCCTTGTTTATGATGTTAAGAATGTGACCATTATTGAAATCATGGGACGCAACGCCGGCTGGCTGACAGGCGCTGCCGCTCTTGCAAAATGCGAAGACTGTGAGGGGGTTGACCTCTTATACCTGCCAGAGCTTCCTTTTGATGTGGACGATTTCATTGCCCGCATCGGCGAATTGTTAGAGAAGAAAAACTCCATCGTGGTAGGTTTATCCGAAGGTATTAAGACAGCTTCCGGAGAATATGTATTCGAGTTGACCAACCATACCGAGTATGTGGACGCTTTCGGCCACAAACAGTTGAGCGGTACTGCAAGATATTTAGCTTCCTTAGTGAGCGAGAAATTCGGCTGCAAGACAAGGCCAATCGAGCTGGCAACGCTGCAGAGATGCGCAGGCCACCTGACCTCCCGTGTGGATATCACAGAGGCTTATAACGTGGGCGGTTCTGCTGTAAAAGCCGCTTTTGAGGGCGAGACTGGAAAGGTTGTCATTTTAAACCGTATTTCAGACGATCCATACATCTGCACTACCGATCTTTATGACGTACATAAAATTGCAAATGTTGAGAAGAAAGTTCCTCTTGAGTGGATTATCAACGACGGCACTTATGTGGATGAAAAACTGGTTCGTTATATCCGTCCTTTGATCCAGGCAGAGCTTACGCCGATTATGATTACAGGACAGCCTCGTCATATTGTAATCTCTAATGACAAGCAGTAAAACAACACCTTAAAAATGATAACCATTTAGAAAGGAGCGGCAGCCATCCAGGCTGCCGCTCCCTGTTTTTTGTTTCTGTTATTTCGCGCTTACAATTCCATTCACGCAGTCAAGCTCTACAAACGCGCTGGATTTCAAGATTCCAACGGCATTTTTCGCTCCAATCAATACCGGAATATCAAGGCTTAACCCTGCAATCGCCGCGTGGCTGTTCTCGCTGTCAACCTCCACGATTAATCCGGACGCCTGACGCATCTGCTCCATCATGCGGTTATTGGTATCGTAGGCAACAATGATATCGCCCTCTTTAAAGTTCGCTAAATCCGCTTCGCTGTGGCACACACAGATGTTTGCAGCTACTTTTTTCTTGTTTACCCCGCGTCCTTTGACCAAAATATGGCCTGCGATCTGCACTTTAATAAGGTTGGTAGTGCCGGACACCCCAAGCGGAACGCCCGCCGTCAGAACCACCACATCTCCGCGTTGTATGATGCCTGCACTCTCTGCGGCATCCACTGCATGGTCAAACAATTCCTCCGCCTGCGTTTTTTGCTCAATCAATAGCGGCACAACGCCCCACGCTAACGCTAACTGACGATATACCTTATCCGTCAGGCAGGTGCCGATAATCGGGCAGCTGGGACGATATTTGGATACCATGCCGGTGGTCCTTCCTGATTTGGAGACTGCAATAATCGCAGCGGCATTCAAATCTCCCGCCATGGTACAGGTGGCATGGGAAATCGCATTCGTCACATCCGGGTTGCTCGGAGTCTTACGCAACCTGAAACGCTGCAGATAGTTGATATCCTGCTCGGTACGGATGGCGATGCGGACCATGGTCTTCAACGCCTCCACCGGATACATACCCGCCGCTGTCTCGCCAGAAAGCATGATGGCGCTTGTGCCGTCGTAAATGGCGTTGGCAACGTCGGTGGTCTCCGCTCTCGTCGGGCGGGGATTTTTCATCATGGAATCTAACATCTGGGTTGCCGTAATAACTTTTTTGCCGGCTTCACAGACCTTTTTGATAATCATCTTCTGTATCACGGGAACTTCTTCTAACGGGATCTCTACGCCCATATCGCCCCTCGCCACCATAATGCCGTCAGAAACACGGATAATTTCATCAATATTCTGAACGCCCTGCATATTTTCGATTTTAGAAATAATGCAGATATCCTCTCCGCCTTTTTCCTCTAAAATCTCGCGGATTGCCAAGACGTCCTCTGCAGTGCGGACAAAAGATGCCGCAATATAGTCATAGTCATTCTCAATGGCAAATACGATATCGCTGTAATCTTTTTCACTGATATAGGGCATGGACAGGCTCACATTCGGCACATTGACGCCCTTTTTGTTGGAAACCATACCGCCATTTAACACGCGGCACACAATGTCCATAGGCGTCTCCGAATCCTTTGCCGCTTTCGCGCCGGCGCAAGGCTTGATTTCCGCCACTTCCATCTCAATCAAGCCGTCGTCAATCAAAATGCGGTTCCCCACTTTTACGTCCTTCGGCAGCCCTTTGTAGGTGATAGAGACGCGGGACGCATCTCCCTTGATTTCCTCTGTGGTAAGGGTAAACATCTGCCCCTCTTTTAATTCCACCTTTCCCTCTGCAAAATCCATCAGCCGGATTTCAGGTCCTTTGGTATCTAACAGAGCCGCCACCGGGCATTTCATTTCCTCCCTCAGCTTGCGGAGCTCCACAAGCCTTCCCATCTGTTCCTCGTGGGAGCCATGCGAAAAGTTGAAACGGGCAACATTCATCCCCTCCGCGATTAATTTCCGCATAACGCCTTCTTTGTCTGTGGAAGGCCCTAAGGTGCATATAATTTTAGTCTTTCTAAACATGGTTTCTCCTTTTCTGCACTGCTTTGTCTCAGCTTTGCGAGGGGTTTGCATCACCAGCTTTGTGACAGTCATCTTCTGACTTGCAGCGCAGACACAAAGCCGCGAGTGAAAAATTGGAACAACCGTTCACTCTCTTTCCCTTCTTCTTATCGTTTCCTCTTTCTTATTTTGTTATCATGGTCCCAGGACCGCCGCTTACGTGCGTCTCCTCGTCCTTCAGTTTTGTAATCAGGACGGAGCGGATGGCAGAATCGCCGATAAAGTCAATGGCCGCCTGAATTTTGGGCAGCATATCGTTTTCTCCGAACTGATTCTCCTGCATATATTTCTTTGCCTCCGCAACTGTAATGGCCGTCAGCGGCTTTTCTTTTTCCGTGCCGTAATTCAGGCATACATTGTCCACACTTGTTAAAATGACAAGCATATCGGCGTCTAAAAGCTCCGCCAGCTTACCTGCTGCAAGGTCTTTCTCAATCACGGCGCTTGCGCCCTTTAGGTGGTTATCCTGTGCCAACACCGGAATCCCGCCGCCCCCGCACGCCACAACAATCTGGTCGGCGTCGGAAAGCGCCCTTATGGCGTCAATCTCCACAATATCCACAGGCTTTGGCGCCGCCACAATACGGCGGTATCCCTCTCCTGCCTTCACCACATGGTTTCCCTTCTGCTCCTCGGCCTCTGCCTCCTCCTCGGACATAACGCGCCCGATAATCTTACTCGGCTTATAGAAAGCTTCGTCG
>CANQUZ010000024.1 GCA_947627165.1 uncultured Roseburia sp. | reverse complement strand
GCATGATGTGCCTGGCAACTGTGGAGAATCAATATTTAGACAACCGCGCGGGATTGATTTGCGGGGAAGAGACGGCGGCAATGATCGATGCGGAAGTGCTCTCTATCATCAACCAATGTTATGATGAGGCGATGAGGCTTCTGACCGAAAACCGGGAGGTTTTAGATAAGATATCCGATTACCTCTATGAGCACGAGACTATTACCGGAAAAGAATTTATGAAAATTTTCCGCGAGTTAAAGGGCATTCCGGAGCCGGAGGAGGAAAGCAAAAAAACATTCTTCGAGCAGGCGGAGGAAGCGAGAAAAGGTTTAGAGACAAAAGGAAGCTTTATCGACGAAACCATAGATGACAGAAAAGCAGCAAACAGTGACGGTGTATGATGTTTAATATGGAAGAAGAACTAAAAAAACTCCCGGATCAGCCGGGAGTTTACATTATGCGCGACGACAGGGACGCTATTATCTATGTAGGGAAGGCTGTCAGCCTGCGCAAGCGTGTGCATCAATATTTTCAGGCGAGCCATAACGAGGGTGTCAAAAAGGCCCGGATGGTAAAACAAATCGCACGGTTTGAATACATCATCACGGACTCGGAATTGGAAGCCCTGGTGCTGGAATGCAATTTAATCAAAGAGCATCGTCCCAAATATAATACGATGCTGCGGGATGATAAGACCTATCCCTATATCAGGGTGACTCTTGGAGAAGATTTTCCGAGAGTCCTCTTTTCACGTCAACAAAAAAAAGACAAATCGCGGTATTTCGGCCCCTATACCAGCGCGGGGGCGGTGAAAGATACCATAGAGCTGCTCAATAAGCTTTACCAGCTTCGCACCTGCAGCCGCAGCCTGCCCAGGGACATTGGAAAGGACCGTCCCTGCCTGAATTACCATATTCATCAGTGTGTGGCGCCCTGTCAGGGTTATGTCAGCAAGGAAGCGTACAGGGAGAGGGTGGACGCGGCAATCGAATTTCTGAATGGAAATTATGCCCCCATCCTAAAATCGCTGGAAGAAAAAATGAAGGAAGCCTCAGAGCGGTTGGAATTTGAGAAGGCCATCGAATATAGGGAGCTGCTCGGCAGTGTCAGGCAGATTGCCCAGAAGCAGAAAATCACCCATACCGATGGCGAGGATAAGGATATTGTGGCGATTGCTGCTGACGACACCGATGCAGTAGTGCAGGTGTTTTTTATACGGGACGGCAAATTGATTGGCAGGGATCACTTCTATGTAAAAATCGGGAATGAGGATTCCAGGGGACAAATCCTCGCCAGCTTTTTGCAGCAGTTTTATTCCGGGACGCCCTACATACCAAAGGAAATCATACTGCAGCAGGAGGTTGAGGACCGCGAGGTGCTGGCAGAGTGGCTGACCGAAAAAAGGGGCGGCAAGGTCTATATCCGTGTGCCGCAGAAGGGCATGAAAGAAAAGCTGGTGGAGCTGGCAAAGAAAAACGCGGAGCTGGTGCTCTCACAGGACAGAGAGAAGATGAAGCGGGAAGAGGGGCGTACCATCGGGGCGTTCAAGGAAATCGAGAAGCTGTTGGGGTTAGAGCGGCTTCAGCGTGTGGAAGCCTTTGATATTTCAAACATCAACGGTTTTGAGACGGTGGGCTCCATGGTTGTCTATGAAAAGGGAAAACCAAAGCGCAGCGATTACCGGAAATTCAAGCTGCGCTCCGTCACAGGGCCGGACGATTATGCCTCTATGTATGAAGTGCTTACCAGAAGGTTTACCCACGGCATGAAAGAGCGGGAGACGTTAGCGGAGAAGGAGCTTTCCGGGGAATACGGGAGCTTTACGCGCTTTCCGGATTTAATCCTGATGGACGGCGGGCGCGGGCAGGTGAACATAGCGTTAAAGGTACTAGAGGAGTTGAAGTTAAACATTCCGGTATCCGGCATGGTAAAGGATGATAATCACAGGACACGGGGGTTATACTATAACAATGAGGAGCTCCCCATTGACCGCAGCAGTGAAGGGTTTAAGCTGATTACAAGAATCCAGGATGAAGCCCACCGTTTTGCCATCGAGTACCACCGTTCCTTAAGGAGTAAGGAGCAGGTGCATTCCGCCTTAGATGACATTCCCGGAATCGGCCCTGCCAGAAGAAAGGCATTGATGCGCAGATTCCAGTCGTTAGAGGCAATTAAGGCTGCAAGTTTGGAGGAGCTGGCGTCAACAGAGTCGATGAATGGGCAGTCGGCGGAATCGGTCTATCATTATTTCCACAAGAACGAGGGGATTATTGAAGAATAAACCTGTTTGTGCTATATTAAGGTAAACCAGATTTTCGTATACGGTCGGGAATGGGATACAAAAAGAAAATAAGAAGGAGACGAAGGCATGGGTAAGGGTGTCAGTGTGTCAAAAGTAGCGCGGTTGATGGATTTGTATAACTTTTTGCCAGAGTTAGAGTTGAAAGGCCATCGCATCATGATCAGCGACGTCAATCGTCCGGCATTGCAGTTGAGCGGGTTTTTTGAGCATTTTGAGGAATCAAGGGTCCAGATTATAGGTACGGTAGAGTACACATACCTGCAGAAGTTGGACAGCGCAAGGAGAGAGGAAGTTTATCACCAGTTTATGGAATATGACATTCCCGCGGTGATTTTATGCCGGGATTTCCAACCGGATGAAGTTTTTTTAGACATCGCAATGAAGAAAGATATTCCGGTATTCGGAACGAAGAAGGGCACCTCCGAATTTATGGCGGAGCTGATTTATTGCCTGAGAGAACAGTTAGCCCCCTGCATCACCATCCACGGCGTATTGGTGGACGTTTATGGGGAGGGCGTTCTTATCATGGGCGAGAGCGGCATCGGAAAGAGCGAGGCGGCATTGGAACTGGTGCGCAGAGGGCATCGTCTGGTGACGGATGACGTGGTGGAGATCCGCAAAATCAACGAGCATATGCTGGTGGGAACATCGCCGGACATTACCCGCCATTTCATTGAATTGAGAGGAATTGGCATCATTGACGTCAAGACCCTCTTTGGCGTAGAGGCTGTGAAAGAAAAACAGCAGATTGATATGGTCATCAAATTAGAGGATTGGAAAAAGGATAGCGAATATGACAGACTGGGATTAGAGGCGCAATATACGGAATTTCTGGGGAACCAGGTCGTGTGCCATTCGCTGCCAATCCGCCCCGGAAGAAACCTGGCAGTCATTTGCGAAGCGGCGGCAGTCAACCACAGACAAAAGAAAATGGGATACAATGCGGCACAGGAATTATACCGCCGTGTACAGGAAAACATCACCAGGAAATCGGATGATGACGACGAATAAAAAGATGAAGTAGGCAGTAAAAAAGATGGAGGCTTAACAGTAATATGGAAAGAAAAAATGCTTGGGAGAAGTACCCGGAAGGAAAGAAACGGGAGGAAGTGTTTGCATTTGCGGAAGAATACCGTAAATTTATTTCCGAGTGCAAGACCGAGAGGGAATGTGTGGCGGAGCTGGTAAAGAAAGCAAAAGCGGCCGGATTTTCAGATTTAAAGGAAATTATCAGAAACGGCTCTCCGTTAAAAGCGGGGGATAAGGTGTTTGCTGATAATATGGGCAAAGGGCTCGCCCTGTTTGTGTTAGGCAAGAAACCGTTAGAAGAGGGAATGCGCATTTTAGGGGCGCACATCGATTCCCCCCGCATGGATTTAAAGCAGGATCCGTTGTATGAGGACAACGATTTTGCCCTGTTAGACACCCATTATTACGGAGGCATTAAAAAGTACCAGTGGGTGACGCTGCCCTTATCCCTGCACGGCGTGATTGTAAAAAAGGATGGCTCCACGACGGAAATTTCCATTGGGGACCGCCCGCAGGACCCGGTATTCGGGGTCAGCGATTTATTAGTGCACCTTTCTGGAGAGCAGTTGGAGAAAAAAGCGGCAAAAGTAATTGAGGGTGAAAATTTAGACTTGATCATTGGAAGCATTCCTTTGTCTGGCACGAAAGAAGAAACCAAGGAAAAAGTAAAAGCCAATATCATGAAGCTTTTAGAAGCAGAATATGGTATAGAAGAAGAGGATTTCCTCTCAGCGGAAATCGAAGTGGTGCCGGCGGGGGAGGCAAAGGATTACGGCTTTGACCGCAGTATGATTATGGGATACGGCCATGACGACCGGGTTTGCGCTTATCCTTCCTTCCGGGCAGTATTAGAGGCGGAAGAACCGGAATATACCAGTGTCTGCCTGTTAGTGGACAAAGAGGAAATCGGCAGCGTCGGCGCAAGCGGTATGCAGTCCCGCTTCTTTGAGAATACGGTGGCGGAAGTGATGAACGCGGCGTCGGATTATTCAGAGTTAAAGGTAAGGCGCGCACTGAAAAATTCCAAGGCGCTTTCCTCTGATGTGTCCGCTGCATTTGACCCCAATTTCCCATCGGTTATGACAAAGCGCAACACAGCATATTTTGGCAGAGGGATGGTATTTAATAAATACACCGGTTCCAGGGGAAAAGCCGGATCCAACGATGCGAATGCCGAGTATATGGCGGCGTTGAGAAATCTCATGGATAAACATGAGGTGGCGTTCCAGACGGCAGAGCTTGGGAAAGTAGATCAGGGCGGCGGCGGAACCATCGCTTATATCCTTGCAAACTACGGCATGGATGTCATCGACAGTGGCGTGGCAGTGTTAAATATGCACGCGCCCTGGGAAATCATCAGCAAAGTGGATTTATATGAGGCATTCCGCGGATATGCAGCATTTTTAGGGGAAGCCCTTTAAAAGAAAAGAGATAGAGGTAAGCATGACAGAGCAGTTTGTAGAAAACCTGGAAACCATCCTTGGCAGGGAGCGTATCTTCCGAAACGAAATGATGAAAAACCATACCACATTCCGGGTGGGCGGGCCGGCGGATATCCTGATTCAGCCCAAAGGAGAGGAAGTGGGAAAAATCATAAAACTTTGCAGACAGGAGGGAGTGCCCTACTGCGTCATAGGAAATGGGAGCAATCTTTTAGTAGGGGATAAAGGCGTCCGGGGCGTTGTGATTGAGCTGGCTTCCAGGGAGGCCTCTATCCGAATTACAGGAAACACCATACAAGCGGAGGCGGGCGCAATGCTTTCTAAGGTGGCGAATGCTGCGGCAGAGGCAGGGTTTACCGGCATGGAGTTTGCGGCAGGCATCCCCGGGACGGTGGGCGGCGCCATCGTAATGAATGCAGGGGCTTACGGCGGTGAGATAAAAGATGTGTTAGTATCCGTCCGGGTCATCGACGAATATGGCGATGCAAAGGAATTGCCGGCGGAAGCGCTGGGGTTAAGTTACCGGAAAAGCAATATCCCGGAAAACCGCACGATTGTGACAGAGGCCGTTATTCGGCTTGCCACCGGGGAACGGCAGGAAATCTTTGATAAGATGAATGATTTCAAAGAACAGCGCAGAGAGAAACAGCCCCTGGAATATCCCAGCGCAGGAAGCACGTTTAAGAGGCCGGAGGGGCATTTTGCCGGGAAATTAATCATGGATGCAGGGTTAAGAGGCTATCAGGTGGGCGGAGCCAGAGTTTCCGATAAACACTGCGGCTTTGTAATCAACTGCGGAGATGCCGCGGCCTCTGATATCTGCAGACTAATGCAGGACGTAACGGAGGAAGTGGAGCGGCAGTTTGGAATCACCTTAGAGCCGGAAGTAAAACTGTTGGGAGAGTTTTAAAACAGGGCATATCCGGAACACAGGTATCCGCGTCAGAAAGGGAAGAGGAAATGAAATTCGTAATATTGACGGGAATGTCCGGCGCAGGAAAAAGCACGGCAATTAAGATGATGGAGGATATGGGATTTTATTGTGTGGATAATCTCCCAATCCCCTTGTTGGAAAAGTTTGCGGAGCTGACCACGCTGCAGGGCAATGAACTGCAGAAAGTCGCAGTGGGGATTGATATCCGCAGCGGCCAGGCACTGGAGGAACTGAGGGATGTGCTGAACCGCATTAGAAGGAGCGGCATAAAATACCATATCCTGTTTTTGGACGCAGAAGACTCCGTGCTGGTCAAACGCTATAAGGAAACAAGGAGAAGCCATCCGCTTACCGGCGGTGAGCGCGTCGATAGAGGCATAGCGGAAGAGAGAAAGCGCCTGGCGTTTTTAAAGGAGCGGGCGGACTATATCATAGATACCAGCCAGCTTTTGACGAGGGAGCTAAAGGCGGAGATGGAAAAAATCTTCGTAAAGAATCAGGATTATAAAAACCTTTTCATCACCATTCTCTCTTTTGGGTTTAAATATGGGATACCGGTGGATTCTGATTTAGTCTTTGACGTCCGTTTCCTGCCGAACCCATACTATGTGGAAGGGCTTCGGTCGAAGACCGGGAATGACAGAGAGATACAGGACTATGTGCTCCAATTTAAGGAAGCGCACATATTCCTGCAGAAGCTGGAGGATATGTTGGACTTTCTGCTTCCCCTTTATATCACGGAAGGGAAAAATCAGATGGTTATTTCCATTGGCTGCACAGGCGGAAAGCACAGGTCGGTCACTCTGGCAAATGAACTTTACAAATGCCTTTCTAAGCGGACAGGCTATGGGATCAAAATCGAACACCGGGATATCGGAAAGGATGCTTTAAGAGGGAAATAGCGCAGCATCAACGCCGCATACGCGAATTTGCATCAGCGGATTTCCGCAGAATCTGCAGGCGGTTAGGAAAGGCAGGGGATTGGGAATGTCATTTTCAAGCGAAGTGAAGGAAGAACTGATAGGGCAGGTGGGAAAAAGCCGGCACTGCCAGATCGCAGAACTTGCGGCAATCATTGCCTTTGACGGCGTCGGGACAGAAAACCATCTGCTGCATCAAAAATACCATCTTCTGATAGAGAAGCTGTTTTCTGCAAAGGAAGTGGAAGAACAGCGCATCTTAGAATTGGTGAAACTGTGGGATAGAGAGCAGCATAAGCCGAAGCCGGATGGTGCGGTCAATGGAATTTTGCTGCAGCAGATGTGCTGCAGAAGAGCGTTTATCCGGGGAGCCTTTCTTGCAGGGGGTTCCATCAGCGACCCGAACAAATCCTACCATTTTGAGGTGGTGTGCCGCAACTTAGAGCAGGCAGGGCAGCTTCGGGATATCATTAACAGTTTTGCCATGGAGGCAAAGATCGTAGAGCGCAAGAAATATCAGGTCGTCTATTTAAAGGAAGGCGCACAGATTGTGGATATGTTAAATATTATGGAAGCGCATATAGCGTTAATGAATTTAGAGAACGTCCGCATCTTAAAGGAAATGCGCAATTCGGTCAACCGAAAGGTAAACTGTGAGACAGCCAATATCAGCAAGACGGTGAATGCGGCGGTGAAGCAGCTGGAGGATATCCAATATATCATGGAAACAGCGGGAATAGGAAGCCTGCCGGACAATCTGCGGGAAATCGCATTGCTGCGTTTGGAAAATCCGGATGCACCTTTAAAGGAGCTGGGGACTTACCTGGATCCTCCCGTGGGAAAATCCGGGG
Organism: uncultured Roseburia sp.; assembly: GCA_947627165.1. Classification (GTDB taxonomy): domain Bacteria; phylum Bacillota; class Clostridia; order Lachnospirales; family Lachnospiraceae; genus Roseburia. Next base: position 9,460 of record CANQUZ010000024.1, on the reverse strand, counting down.
TCAACCACAGGCTCCGGAAGATTAGCGAGATAGCAGAGACATTAAGAGGTTAGAAAGGGTATAAGTAGGAATGAGAAAGAAAGTGAACATTCGAATGGAAGAGAGCTTAGAGGCAAGACCTCTGGCACAGTTGGTGCAGACGGCGAATCAGTATACCAGCCGGATTTATCTCGAAATCGAAGAAAAGAGAGTCAATGCAAAAAGCATTATGGGAGTGATGAGCCTTGCCATGGCAAAGGGAGAGGAAATCATCCTCGATGTGGAAGGGGAGGATGAACTGGAAGCGATGGAGGCATTGGAGGCATTTCTAAAAAAATAAAGCGATAGGACGTGCATAGTATGGATAACAGAAAAAAACTATTGTTTGTGTTTAATCCCTTTTCGGGGAAGGCGCAGATAAAAAACCAGCTTTTAGACATTGTGGATACTATGGTGAAAGCGGAGTATGAAGTTACCATATATCCCACGCAAAGTTCGGGGGACGCCGTACATAAGATAGAGCAGGAGGCGGGCGGCTATGACATGGTAGTCTGCAGCGGCGGCGACGGCACATTAGACGAAGTTGTGACAGGCATGATGCGCCGTGGGGAGAAAGTACCGCTGGGCTACATCCCGGCGGGGAGCACCAATGATTTTGCCGCTTCCCTTGGCATTCCCAAAGAGATGTTGAAAGCTGCCGAGACGGCAGTGAGGGGCAATGTATTCGCCTGTGACATCGGATCCTTTAATGACGATTATTTTGTATATGTAGCGGCGTTCGGCCTGTTTACAGCCGTTTCCTACAGCACCAGCCAGGAGTGGAAGAATGTCTTAGGCCATGCCGCCTATATTTTAGAGGGCATGAAAAGCCTTCATGAGATACCGTCCTACCGAATCCAGGTAGAATATGACAATATCCGCCTGCAGGATGAATTTGTTTACGGTATGATTAGTAATTCCACGTCGGTAGGCGGCTTTAAAGGAATGACGGGGAAAGACGTGCTTTTAGATGATGGGGTTTTTGAAGTGACCTTAATCAAGACTCCGAAGAATCCCCTGGAATTGAATGAGATTATTGTTTCCCTGATTAATCGAGTGGATGAGACGGACATGATTTATTCTTTTAAAACCGGGAGGGTGGTTTTTACTTCGGAAGAAACGATTCCATGGACCTTAGACGGAGAATTTGGCGGGGACCACCGGAGCGTGGACATAAAAAATCTGAAGCAGGCGATAGAAATCATGGTTCCGCAGGAATCAGAAGAAAGTCAGGCGTCCTCTGCGAAGCCCTTGTAAGGATATCCGAGGAAACGCTGGCGAAAGCTTTCCCTAAAAAGATTGTTATAAATTTAACTTTATTTTTGGGGGAAAGTAGTATATAATACCCATAGGAAAATAATAGCTGTGCACGTTTGTGTCATCTATTATTGCGAATAAAAAATGATTGATGGAGGAATGAAGTATGTTAGTATCTGCAAAAGAAATGTTAGACAAAGCAAAGGCCGGACATTATGCAGTAGGCCAGTTCAACATTAACAACCTGGAGTGGACAAAGTCTATCCTGCTCACGGCAGAAGAGTGCAAGTCCCCGGTGATTTTAGGCGTTTCTGAGGGTGCAGGAAAATACATGACAGGTTATAAGACCGTAGCTGCCATGGTAAAAGCTATGATTGAAGAGTTAAACATTACAGTTCCTGTAGCGCTGCACTTAGATCATGGTTCTTATGAAGGATGCTTAAAATGCGTAGAGGCAGGTTTCTCATCTATCATGTTTGACGGTTCCCACTATCCCATCGAGGAAAATGTGGAAAAAACAACAGAGCTGGTTGCATTGGCGCACAAAAACGGAATGTCCATTGAAGCCGAGGTAGGTTCTATCGGCGGAGAAGAAGACGGCGTTGTTGGCATGGGCGAGTGTGCAGACCCGCAGGAGTGCAAAAAAATCGCTGATCTTGGCGTGGATATGCTTGCGGCAGGCATTGGAAATATTCACGGAAAATATCCGGAGAACTGGGCAGGACTTAGCTTTGAGACGTTAGACGCCATTCAGAAGCTGACCGGAGATATGCCGTTAGTGCTTCACGGAGGCACAGGAATCCCGGAGGATATGATAAAGAAAGCCATCTCCCTCGGCGTAGCAAAGATTAACGTTAACACAGAATGCCAGCTGTCCTTTGCAGATGCGACACGCAAATACATTGAAGCTGGAAAAGATTTGCAGGGCAAAGGATTCGATCCCCGCAAGCTCTTAGCTCCCGGCGCAGAGGCAATCAAGGCGACTGTGAAAGAGAAGATGGAACTGTTCGGATCTGTAGGCAAGGCAGAGTAAAGAGCCTTTAGGTGAACTTTAGATTAAGCTATTTTAACAAAAAGAAGGAAGTTCTTCCCTATTTCTTGTCTAAAATAACAAAAATCGTAAAATTACGAGATTTATGCTTGCATTTCAGAACGAAAAGTATTATCTTAAATACAACAAATCAATGTGAAGAGATGAACAAGGGTGTTCCAAGGGGATTGGAATGCCCTTTTTTGTAAATGAAGAACTTTCGTCTTGCTCCATTGAAATGAAAAATCAAATCATTAAGGGATTGATTTTGCAACAGAAAGGATGTAGAAAATGAGTGAAACAGGACATTTGAAGGTAACAGAAATTTTTGGCGAAAATGTATTTAACGATTCTGTTATGCAGGCGCGCCTCCCCAAAAAATTTTACAAAAAGCTCAAAGAAGTCATCAACGAGGGAAAAGAGTTAGACCTTGAGACTGCGGATGTGGTTGCGCATGAGATGAAAGAATGGGCAATCGAAAAAGGAGCAACGCACTATACCCACTGGTTCCAGCCATTGACGGGCGTAACGGCTGAGAAACACGACTCGTTCATTACCGCTCCGATGGAAAACGGCAAGGTGTTAATGAGCTTTTCCGGAAAAGAGCTCATCAAAGGCGAACCGGATGCTTCTTCTTTCCCCTCCGGCGGGTTAAGGGCAACTTTTGAGGCAAGAGGATATACCGCATGGGATTGTACCTCGCCGGCATTTGTCAGACAGGATGCGGCAGGCGCGACGCTTTGCATTCCTACAGCTTTCTGTTCCTATACAGGCGAAGCGCTTGACCAGAAAACGCCGCTGCTTCGTTCTATGGAAGCCATCAACGAGCAGGCGCTTCGTCTGGTGAAATTATTTGGCAACACAACTTCCAAGAAAGTAACGCCTTCCGTAGGACCGGAACAGGAATACTTCATCGTAGACAGAGAGAAATATTTACAGAGAAAAGATTTAATTTTCACCGGACGTACCTTATTTGGAGCAATGCCGCCAAAAGGACAGGAAATGGAAGACCATTATTTTGGGGCTATCCGTGAGAGAATCGCCTCTTTCATGAAGGATGTCAACGAAGAACTCTGGAAATTAGGCGTATCCGCCAAAACACAGCACAACGAGGTGGCTCCCGCACAGCATGAGCTGGCTCCGATTTATGCAGAGGCAAACATTGCAGTAGATCACAATCAGCTGGTGATGGAGACGTTGAAAAAAGTGGCTGGACGCCATGGCTTACAGTGCCTGCTTCATGAAAAACCATTTGCAGGGGTAAACGGTTCCGGAAAACATAACAACTGGTCCATCACAACGGACGATGGCATTAATTTATTAGATCCGGGCGTTACGCCGCATGAGAATATCCAGTTCTTATTAGTGTTGACCTGTATCTTAAAAGCTGTGGATAAACACGCAGACTTGTTGAGAGAATCAGCGGCAGACGTAGGAAACGACCACAGATTAGGGGCAAACGAAGCGCCGCCGGCAATCATTTCCATATATCTGGGAGAGCAGTTACAGGATGTGCTGACCCAGTTGATTGACACCGGAGCTGCAACCCACAGCCTTGCAGGGCAGAAATTAGAGACGGGCGTTAAGACGTTGCCGGACTTCATGAAAGATGCTACGGACCGCAACAGAACATCCCCGTTTGCATTTACCGGCAATAAATTCGAGTTCCGTATGGTAGGTTCCCAGGACTCAATCGCCCAGCCGAACGTAGTATTGAATACCATCGTTGCAGAGGCGTTCTCAGAAGCGTGCGACGTGCTGGAAGCGGCAGAAGACTTCGATATGGCAGTGCATGATTTGATTAAGAAATATGCAACGGAGCACCAGAGAATCGTATTCAATGGAAACGGTTACTCCGATGAGTGGGTAGAGGAAGCTGAAAAACGCGGATTGCCCAATATCAAGTCCATGGTAGACGCCATTCCTGCCTTAAATACAGAGAAAGCGGTTGCCTTATTCGAGAAATTCAAAGTATTTACGAAAGCGGAGTTAGACTCCCGTGTAGAAATCGAATATGAAACCTATGCGAAAGAGCTTAACATTGAGGCAAGGGCGATGATTGATATCGCTACGAAACAGATTATCCCGGCAGTCATCAAATATACCACCGTGCTTGCAGATTCCATCATAGCTGTGAAATCTGCCTGCGGCGCAGACATCAGCGCACAGACGGAGATTTTGACCGAGGTATCCTCCTTACTGGCGGATTCCAAAAAAGCCCTTGTAAAACTGCAGCAGGTGACAGAGGAAGCATCCGGAATCGAAGAAGGCAGAGAGCAGGCGGTTTACTATAGAGATGTTGTAAAAGCGGCAATGGATGAGCTGAGAGGGCCGATTGATAAATTAGAGATGCTGGTAGACAAAGCAATGTGGCCAATGCCGTCCTATGGCGATTTAATCTTTGAAGTTTAATTCCAAAAGGGAAGACGGAAGAGAACGGAAACCTGTTTTTGAAAACGGATGTTTTTTGAAACGGATGTTTTTTGAAACGGATGTTTTTTGAAACGGACGTTTTTTGAAAAGGGAGGCTGCCAGGCGGATAAACCGTCTGGCAGATTATGAAAAAGTGTATATGAATAGTAACCAAATTACCAGGAAACTGCTGTGATTTGATACTAGTATAGACAGAAGAAATGAAGTTTTCATGTTTGCATGGTGAAAGATTCTTTAATCTTAAGTGAATAAAATGTGAACGCAAAATCTACAAGTATATAAAAAGCGACGCTTTTTTTGAACCACGAAGCTGTGGACCAAGGGAAAAGTGCCGCTTTTTTATTTTGGGTGAAACTGTGTTTGAGGAGGCATATTTCATCCGCAAATAGGAAGTAAGTTGAGGAGGAAGACGTTATGACAGAAGAAATTATGAGTGCGCTAAGCAGCGAAGTGTATGGAGTCTGGTTTTTGATTGGCGCAGCGCTGGTATTTTGGATGCAGGCTGGATTTGCGATGGTGGAGGCAGGTTTCACCAGGGCGAAGAATGCCGGCAATATCCTGATGAAGAACCTGATGGATTTTTGTATTGGTACAGTTGTGTTCATTCTGATTGGATTTAGCCTTTTTCTGGGAGAAGACCTGTTAGGGATCATTGGAAAACCGGGATTTGACATCTTTACCCATTATGAGAGCTTTGACTGGTCCAATTTCGTATTTAACCTGGTGTTCTGTGCAACTACCGCAACCATTGTTTCCGGAGCCATGGCAGAGAGAACGAAATTTATCTCATACTGCATCTATTCCGGAGTAATCTCCGCATTGATTTATCCGGTGGAGGCGCACTGGACCTGGGGCGGCGGCTGGCTTTCCCAGATGGGCTTCCACGATTTCGCAGGATCAAACTGCATTCATATGGTTGGAGGCATCTGCGCCCTGATTGGGGCATACATTCTCGGCCCCCGCATTGGAAAATTTGTGAAGGATAAATCCGGAACAGTTACAAAAGTAAATGCTTTTCCGGGACATAATCTTCCGCTTGGATGCTTAGGCGTATTTATCTTATGGCTTGGCTGGTATGGCTTTAACGGAGCGGCGGCTACTTCCGTCGCAGAGCTTGGTTCTATCTTTGTGACAACGACGATTGCGCCCGCGATTGCGACAGTCGTGTGTATGGTATTTACCTGGGTTAAATTTGGCAAGCCGGACGTATCCATGTGCTTAAACGCCTCTCTGGCGGGGCTTGTGGCAGTAACGGCACCCTGCGACGTCTGCGACGCTTTCGGTGCGATTATCATCGGCGCGGTTTCCGGTTTGCTGGTAGTGTTTGGGGTATGGCTTTTAGATAACAAGCTTCACATTGACGACCCGGTGGGCGCGGTTGCCGTACACTTTTTAAACGGCGTTTGGGGAACCATTGCCGTAGGTCTTTTCGCTACAGAAACTGCCCCGGCATTTGCAAGAGGGTATGGGGACGGCATGAGCTTTGGCGCAAACCAGATTGCAGGAGAAGGACTCTTCTATGGCGGCGGTTTCCATCAGCTTGGCATCCAGCTTGTCGGCATGGCGGCAACGTTAGCCTGGACGGCGGCTGCGATTATCATTACCTTCCTGGCAATCAAAGCTACCGTAGGACTTCGCGTAACAGAAGAGGAGGAAATCATCGGTTTAGATGCTACAGAGCATGGCCTTACCTCCGCTTATGCAGGATTTGCCTTAATGGATATCTCCAATACCATGACAATGGATGTCAATGAAAACACAAATCTTGGCACCTCCGTATACGAGGAAGCTTCCGAGGCGCAGAGAAATGCCGCTGTTAAGGTTGAGGCAGTTCCGGTATCGCCTACCGGTATTTATAACGTTGTAATTATTTCAAGATTGACGAAATATGACCACTTAAAGAAAGCTATGAACGAACTTGGCGTAACAGGAATGACGGTGACGCAGGTTATGGGATGCGGCGTTCAGAAGGGCGCCGGTGAGAAATACCGTGGCGTTGAGATGGATGCGACCTTGCTTCCAAAAGTGAAAGTAGAAGTCGTTGTAAGCGAGATTCCGGTGGAGAAAGTAGTAGAGGCGGCAAAGAAAGCGCTGTATACAGGACATATCGGAGATGGAAAGATTTTCATTTACGATGTAGCGCAGGTTGTGAAAGTCCGCACCGGAGAAGAAGGCGTTGCTGCATTGCAGGACGTAGAATAAAAGTCACTAATCTAATGATGATTAGATTGGTGAAATCTAATCCCTTAGTAGTATATACATTAACACAGAAAGACTCAGGGTGTCTGTCCTGGGTCTTTTTGTGCAGAAAAAGAAAAGTAACAGTTCAGCCCACGCCATTCGCAATCCCGCACTACGTGCTTCAAAACTTACTATCGTAAGCGGATTGCTCATGAACGGGCGTTCTGCTCATAAGCAGTCTCGTATGCTCATTCATGCAAGCATGATTCGCCTACGAGACTGCTTATGGCTGAACTGCTACAAAGAAAAAAGAAATCCACAGGAAAATAGTACAAAATTTGGGAAAAGAATGCTATACTTTTATCAAGTACATATCAGAGACAGGGGAGGGGGAAAAGCGATGGCGAGAAGGCTTTTATTTGTCAACAAACATCCGGACGTCATAGAAAAGTTTTTGAGCGCCATGGAAGGCAAAGGGATGGACATCGATACCGCTGAAAATGGGACGGAAGCAATCGAATTGATTGAGAAAAACCCGTATCAGGTGGTGGTGACAGGGCTGGTTATGGAGGGCCATAACGGGGAGCAGCTGATTAGCTATATGAACAGCGAGCGCCCGGAAATCGTCTGCATCATTTATACGACGTCGATTAGCGCTCCGCAGCTCCATTTTTTCATCAATAAAAGAGACGTCTTCCGCGTATTTTTGCGGCCGGTGGATTTCAGCGCAGAGTTTTCCGAAGCGTTGGAGGAAGCTTTTGAGTATTATGACATTAAAGTAAAGAATTTGGAAGAGGATCAGCGGCGTCAGGATAAGGTGATAGAGCGTAACAGGCATAAGTCGGACATCCGCCAGAAACTTGGCGATGAGGAAAGCGCGAAACTGCGTCTGGCGCATTATATGAAACAGTTGATGAAATTTACCATCAATGAATATGAGGCGGATTGGAGCAAAGAGGAAAAAGACCGCCTGGCAGGGTTTGAATACGGCATTATTGAGCTGTGCTGCGGAGGAGACGTGGGGCTTTCTAAGGCGGAGCAGGCAGCGGGATATTTGCATGAAGTTGCGCGTAGGGAACCGGAAAAACGATAAATGATAAACGATAAATGAAATATTGGTAACAGTTCAGCCCACGCCATTCGCAATCCCACACTATGTGCTTCAAAGATTGCTCATGAACGGGCGTTCTGCTCATAAACAGTCTCGTATGCTCATTCATGCAAGCATGATTCGCCTATGAGACTGCTTATGGCTGAACTGTTGCAAATATTGAGCCGCTAGGCGGCGGAATAGGAGGGAACATGAAGAAATTAGGCTTTGGGCTGATGAGGCTGCCGCAGATGGATCAAAATAACGCTGCGGATGTGGATGTGGAACAGGTGAAAAAGATGGTGGATCTGTTTCTGGAAAGGGGATTTACCTATTTTGACACGGCATGGATGTATAATGGCTTTGCAAGCGAGAGCGTGGCAAAGGCCGCGCTGGTTGACCGGCATCCAAGAGACAGTTTTACCCTGGCGACAAAGCTCCATGCGGGGTTTATCCATTCCCTTGAAGATAGAGATCGCATTTTTCAGCAGCAGCTGGAAAAAACAGGGGCAGGATATTTTGACTATTATCTCATTCACGGGATTGAAGCGGCAATGTATCCCATCTATGAGAAATTTGACTGCTTTAACTGGCTTCTGGATAAAAAGGCGAAAGGGCTGGTGAAACACGCCGGTTTCTCTTTTCACGATACGCCAGAGCTGTTGGATGAGATTTTGACAAAATACCCTGAGATGGAGTTTGTGCAGCTTCAGATTAACTACCTTGACTGGGAAAGCCCCTGGGTACACGCGAGGGGCTGCTATGAGACGGCAAGGAAACATAATAAGCCGATCATCGTGATGGAGCCGGTGAAGGGAGGGACGCTGGCAAATATCCCGGAGGAAGCGGAAAAGCTGTTTCGTGCGCAGGATCCGTCCAGAAGCATTCCAAGCTGGGCAATCCGCTTCGCCGCAAGCCTTCCCGGGGTTATGGCTGTATTGTCAGGGATGTCTTCGATAGAGCAGATGGAAGATAATTTGGGATATATGGAGGAGTTTGAGCCTCTGACAGAGGAAGAAAAACAGTTATGCTTTCAGGCGGCGGACATTATCAACGCCCAGATTGCCATTCCCTGCACAGGATGCGCTTACTGTACCGAGGGATGTCCCATGCACATTGCCATTCCGCAGTACTTCTCTCTGTACAATGAGGATATGCGGGAGCGGTTAGAAGAGAAAGGCTGGACGATTAATTACACGAACTATGAGATCCTAAGCGGTAAATTTGGAAAAGCATCCGACTGTGTCGGCTGTGGCCAGTGCGAGAACGTCTGCCCGCAGCATCTGCCGATAATAGAAAACCTGAAAAAGGTTTCCGGGCATTATGGGAAATAGGATGGCGTAAGAGAAACAGAAAGGCTGGAAACACCACGTTTTTGATGACGTGATGTTTCCAGCCTGTTTTGTCATAAGGGCGGAGCGAATCGTGCTGCCCGCTGATTAGTCGCCGTC